>CAZBCD010000028.1:0-15382 GCA_964490205.1 uncultured Pelolinea sp.
CCTGTGGTATTCTTAAATAATCACTGTTGCACTTGATACTTGAATCCAAGATTCAAATTCAATCGGAATTATACAGTTTTTTGGCTAGTTTCTTGCATAATAAAAATCAGATATAAATTTATAGATATGAAACAAGAAGATAATTTACAATCAGATATCCCAATGGGATATGAGCAAGACCAAGAGAATGGTGTAGAAAAAGAAGATTACACCGTCTCTCGAGGAATTCAATCAGTCGTAAGCATTGCGATCCTTATAGCCACTTTGCTAACATTATGGAATCCTCGAAAGGTTTTCAAGGCCCCAAACCTTTATGATCTTTTCCAATCAGAAGCAACCCTTGAAACTTATGATAACGACCTCTTCGCAGATGGTTCGCATATCCGTATAGGGATATTAGCTGGCCATTGGCAAAACAGCACCGGCGAGGTGTGTGCAGACGGCGTCATCGAAGCTGATATTAACTACGACATTGCTAACCGGATCAAAATGAACCTTGAAGAGAAAAACTTTCAAGTAAATCTATTTCCAGAGTTTGATCTTGCTCTTCTGAATTATGAAGCGGATGCACTGGTTGCTGTATATTCTGGATCCTGCGTTCAAGCTCCACCGCCCCCAAGCGGATTTAAGATCGGAATGAGTTTAACAGCAGAGAATCCAGAAAAAGCAAATGATTTAGCTGTTTGCCTCGCAGAAAGTTACCAGAATTACACCCAACTTCCATTCACCTTTGAAGTAATTAACCCCGATCACTCCTCATACCATATTTTCCGCGATCTCCATCCCAACACACCGGCTGTCTTAATTGAAATTGGGGCATTATCTACTGATCGGGAGCTCATCACAAACCAATCAAATTCAATCGCTGAAGGAATTGCAGCAGGTATTACATGTTATATTGAAAATAAATTGGGGAATAGCGAATGAACGTGAACAGGCAAGAAAAAGCGTGTCTTGCGCTTGATAGAGCGCGATCAGCTCTCCTGAAAAAGGATGCAAGCGGAGCTTTTAAACACGCAAAAACAGCTGCCGACCTTAATCCAAAGCTTGAAGAGGCATGGCTCATTCTTGCTTCTGTGAGCGACCCAGAAGAAAGCGTCAAATTTCTCAATCGCGCACTTGAGGTCAATCCCGATAGCCAAAAAGCGCGCAAAGGTATGCGTTGGGCAGCCCGCCGTCTACGTGAGATCCAACATCAAAATGTCCAGGGAAAATCCGAGCCCCCGGGAAAAAATGTTTTAAAAAAGAAATATAAAAAAGAAGAGGAGCAGTCAAATAAACTGTGGGGAGTATCGTTATTCATCAGTATTATTTTTATCGGCAGCGTGCTGATGTTCTGGTTAGGATTACCCGCTCTTCAGGCACAGGCATCGGTACAAAAAAAACCGCGGCCTAAAGATGCCTTACCCAAACCCACTCTCACACCAACGATCACACCCACTCCAACACTAACACCTACACCCACAATGACACCCGCACCAACCTCAACTCCAGACATAAGCTACTCCTCTTATCATTACCATTCGTGGGATATACCTGAAGAAGTATCGGGTACAAATGATTTCTGGATAGAGGTTGATCTAAGCACGCAAACGCTATATGCTTACAGCGGCAACCAGATTATCAGTTCTTTCTTGGTATCAACGGGAACCAACAACCACCCAACCGTAACCGGTACATATAAAATCTACGCAAAACTCCCTACATATACAATGGTGGGACCTGGATATGATCTGCCCGATGTACCATATTCCATGTTCTTTTATAAAGGATACAGCATTCACGGTACTTATTGGCATAGCAATTTTGGTACACCTATGAGCCACGGGTGTGTGAACATGAATACAAATGACGCTGCCTGGATCTATAACCAATCATCAATTGGCTCGTATGTATTCGTTCATTATTAACAATGGTGCATATAAATGGGTAAAGTGGTTTCGAGAAGGGATTTCCTAAAAAGATCTGCGCTAGCTGCATTCAGTTGGCCGCTTTTAACTGTTAATCATCCTACCCAACTGCTTACTTTTGATACGGAAATCGTCCCCTCTGAGATACTCGGTCGTGTTCTTTTCAACGGCACCCCTAGTTATATAAAACCGGATGACCGAAGTATGAGCAACGGCACATATAAATTTAATGATGTAGTATCGCTTTCCCAACCAATCACAGGATATTCATATTCGTCAAGAAATGATATCTGGTTTGGAATGGAGGATGATTCCTATATCCAATCACAGAATATCCAACTTGTTCAAAACACGCTAAATGATCCGCGTGAAGACGTCAGCTCCTCAGGCCAACTCGCTGAGATCACTGTTCCGTTCAGTGAAGCCTACCCCAGAGATACGCAAAATACTCGTTCCCACCAGATCTTTTTCTATGGATCCATTCATTGGGTTTATGGATTGGGGAAGGACATAGATGGGAATTTATATTATCTAGTGACTGAAGATCGCTGGGGTGAATCATATTACGTAAATGCATCCCATTTGCGGATAATTGATAATGAGGAATTACTTCCAGTATCTCCGGAATTGGATCCGGAGAGTAAAACCATTCTAGTCGACACAAAAAATCAAGTACTGATTGCGTATGAGGATAATATTCCGGTTATGATCTCCGCCATATCTTCTGGCCTATCTTCACAAGATATGAACCTCACCACACCTGTTGGCGAATACTCAATCAATTACAAACGCCCTTCAAGGCACATGGTCCATTCTGATAAGGTCGGCATTAATGACAGCGCTCTATACGGTGTTCCATGGGTTTCATATTTCACTGACAGCGGAATAGCATTTCATGGGACTTATTGGCATAATGATTATTCCCTACCCCGCAGCCATGGGTGTGTGAACCTGCCTATCCATGCTGCCCATTGGATTTACTTATGGACTGATCCTGTTGTTCCACCACGCGTGAAGAAATATGTATCAAGGTTCGGCACACGGGTTGAAGTCATATAACATTCATAGGAATTGTTAAGAGGGAATCTATCAAATCTCCATTAAAATAGATTTAAATATGACAATAAAAGCAGTTTTTCAAGGATTGGTCTTTGATGATAATGATCAAACACTAAGCGTAGCTTTCGTTGGCGCTGAAGCATGCTATGTGATCAATGATGCTGGTTTTATGCGTCACATCCCTGCTGAAATAATTGATAAGCAGGTTATTGATGCCATACGATGCCAGGTTGAAGACAATAAAGATCTCATCACTGAACAAACCAATAAAATGATCGGAGATGTGGATATTTTCACACATGCAATCATCCAGAATCAATTGGAAAACCTGGATGATCAGTTTGACCATCTTTTAGAAAACGGCATTCCTGAGGACAGCCGTGTGTATCTGGGTATGCTCGGGTTCAAGATCATCGTAGATTACCATGGCAATGTAATTCGCGTAGAACAGCCAGTCGCTTCAATTGATGGCGAGGATTAGGCGCACGTTTTAGAATAATTTTTGGAGAAATTTTATTGATGGCTTCACAATTCATAATCGATGTCAATGAAGTGAATTTTGAATATGAAGTGATTGCTTTTTCAAAAAATAAACCGGTTTTGGTTGATTTTTGGGCGGAATGGTGCCATCCTTGTAAAACATTAAGCCCTATTCTTGAGAAGATCGTGAATGAAGCCAACGGAAATTTGCGCCTTGCCAAAGTAAATATTGACCAGAATCCAAATTTAGCAATGCGGTTCAATGTCCGCAGTATCCCAACAATAAAAGCGTTCATTGAGGGACGGGTTGCTACTGAATTTGTGGGTGCTCAACCCGAAGCAAGATTACGGGAAATAATAAATAATCTCACCCCCCAAGCCCGGTTGACCTGGATTTATCCAAAGCGCAGAATCTTTTGCTTTCGCAGGACTGGCAAAAAGCTGAACCGATCCTGCGAAAAGTACTGGATGAAAAGACAGATTCACCAGCCGCTCTGCTGGGTTTGGCAAAAGCACTGTTAGCTCAGAATCAACCTGAGGAAGCAATGAAAGCATTGGAGAGTATCCCTTCAGTCCGCGAAGTCAGCCATGCAGAACTGCTCAAACCTTTCGCCAGAATATTACTTGGCTTTCACCTGGAAAAACTTCCGGATGAAAATGACCTGGATGCGATCTTCTTTAACAGCATCCGTTTATCCAGCCAGGCGAAATATCCGATTGCGCTGGATGGGTTGTTAGATATCCTGCGGCAGGATAAACAATACCGCGGTAAAACAGCTCAACAGGTCGTCCTAGGCATTCTGGAGATCATGGGTGAGGAAGACCCTGAAACACGTGCGTACCGTGCTGAACTATCATCTATCCTCTTTAAATAAATTATTTGCAGGTTAAATAATTCACTGATTCAATATGGTACGTCTGGGGGAACATGTCCACCAGAACCGACCGTTCGAGCAGATATCCTGACCGCATCAATCGTTTCACATCCCTCGCCAGAGTGGATGGGTTACAAGAAACGTATATTATTACCGGGGGTTTCTTCTCAACCAATGCGTCAATGGCAAATCTGTTTATACCTTTCCGGGGAGGATCAATCACCACACAGTCAGGCGAGACTCCAATTACGGGTAATGCCCTCTCAACTGTTCCCTCATAAAGAGAGATATGCTCATAGCGATCTAGATTGACCGCAAAATCTGCGCACGCGGACTTTGATACTTCAATGCCAATAATATGATCAAATGAGTTTGCGAGAAACGAAGAAAATAAACCAACCCCACAATACAGATCCATCAATGTATCGTTAAACCCCTCCACCATTTCGATAACTGTATCAATTAATGCTTTCGCACCATTAAAATTCGTTTGAAAAAATGAACCGGCAGACACACGGAATTCTTTATCCATCAATGACAAGATCAAATAATCGTCACCCGCGATCACAACCTGATCATTCGAGCTGGTATGAACAGTTGAAATTGAAGAAGTAATTTCAATAGATGGGATCGCGGCTTGATTTCCCTTCAATTTCAATAAAACATCATCCGTTTCATTTTGGCGGATCTCAACACGATGGACCTCGTTTTCTTTTTCAAAAGCCAGCAGCGGCCAAATCTTTGAAATTTCTTTCATCGGAAGATGGCACTCTTCAACTTTAAATGGATGCGCTTGCGCTGCATCCTTGAAGGCCAATTCCCCATTTGGTGTGAGATGAAATTGAAGCGAATTTCTATAATGCCATTCTCGGTCACAAGGAATTATTTTTTCAACATCTGGTTCTTCTATTCCTCCCATTCGCTGCAATTGTTCAATAAATATCTCACGCTTATATCGTAATTGCAGATCATATGGAATATGCTGATAATGGCAGCCCCCGCATTGGCCGAAATGCTTACATTTAGGCGAGATACGGTTTTCATTCTCTTTTTCGATGTCAATTAATTCGCCATATGCGTACCGTTTTTTCTCTTCTCTGATCTTGATGCGCACAGTTTCACCGGGAAGGACAAAGGGTACAAAGACTGCTTTTCCATCAGGCAAACGCCCAAAACCGTAACCTTCATATACTAATGAGGAGATTTCTACAGTATGTTCCATGATTTATTAAATTCTCAAGGTCGGCTGATAATCACATTATCAAAAGAAACCATGTTCCCGCCTGAATCAAACGTCCCCACGAAAAACCCATAATCACCTGTCCTAATAGATTGGTCTGATACTTCACCCATCAATTTACCGTTTACTGCAAAGCTTAGAGTATCCCCGATGCAAGCCGCATTGAATTTGGCTTCTTTCAGGTCGACCAGCATATCTGAATAGGTATAGTCGATCAGCGGATACCATTCAGCATTGACCAGTTTATAGATCGCATAATAGGCATCCTGTGTGATCTCAAACATATACAGGTTGTTTTCATCCTGATAACGGCAAATCACACCAAAATCCCCATCTCCCGATGATTGCTCAACACGGGCATTAATTTGTATAATCACATCTTCCAGGTTTTTCCCAACAGTTATCGGTGTTGTATGATTTTCACTGTTCACCTTGATGTAGTAGCGTCCATTCTGATAATAATATGACTCATCAGTATAATTTCCCTGCGGCCAGCCGGTTCCCTCATCAGAGAAATCATCCTGATATATGATTTCTCCGCCAGTGGATAGTTCTGCTTCGGGAAGTTCTACTGCTGTATACATTTCCTTTCCCTGAACCGCGGCATTGATCAAAGGTATTGCCAGATTAATTGGACGCAGAGCGTTGATAAAACCACCCGTGGGGACACAGGTATCATATTGGTTAACGTATCCATCTCGATTAGTATCAGCCAATGGGCGGCAGTCAACGATATCCCCGCTTACCTCCCCCGCGCCAACCTGCGTAGGGATGCCGATTAGTTTATTGTTTTCGTCGATCGCCAGGCCACCGCTGTTACCGCCCGCAATCGTAGCAGAAGTTTTAATAAATGCGCGGTTGCCATATCCAGCTTCTGCTGTGAATCCACTCACCTCTCCGCGAGTCAACGTGATAGTTTCCCCTCCTATCCCCGGGTATCCCAGAATGGTAACGGAGTCACCTAATCTCAGCCCATCAGAATCACCTAATTGGACATATGGGAGATCAAGATCTGACGGGTCAATCCGCTGCCCGGAGAGATCATAAGCGATACGCAGAACAGCAATATCCAGAGTAGAATCCGACTGCACAACTTCTGCCAGGTATGCGGAAACGGGAGGTTTATCCTCAGCAACGGTCAGAGCAATAATCAACCGGTCTGCACGATAGAACCTATCACCAACCGCAACATGCGCGTTCGTGAGAATCAGCCCATCCGGCGATATGATCGTACCAGAACCACTCCATTCCTCACTAAAGCCTTCCACAATTCCCTCAACAAGAATCTGGACTGCCGCACTAACTGGCAGTTCCCCTTCGGCAAATGCGGGCACTTTCACCTTCAGAGCTGGCGTGGGCAGGTCTTTAATTTGCTGAATTTGCTGGGTAGGTAATGTGATTGTGGGAGAATCAATGATTTGGGGAACTGAGGTGGCAAAGTATCCGCAGGATACACAAAGGACAACAATTAATATCAGAGACCCAATAATCAATCCAACCCAACTTACTCTTCTTCTTGGCTGCAGCTTTTCCTACCTTCTATTACTTATTGTTTGAGTTTATTATACCTTTGAGCAGACAGGAAAAACCATAAAGGGGTAAAGGCGGAGAGGGTGGGATTTGAACCCACGGTACCTTCACGGTACACGCGCTTTCCAAGCGCGCGCGATAAGCCAGACTTCGCGACCTCTCCAAAAACGTCGAGCGGCGCAAATTATATCATGATCAGTTTTCATTGCCCGGATTAGATTACCTTTTAAAATAGAGTAAATGGCTAATTGATTAATATTGCTGTGGTTGGTAAGATGATACAAGTTGGCATCCACTGGGATGGAATTGGAGTACCTTGAATTATTCAACACGCAAAATGCAACTGTCAGATTACGAACAAGCATTGCAGCTCTGGCAGTCTTTGCCAGGTATGGGATTGAGCCGCGCAGACGAAAAAGAAAATATCCATGATTTTTTACATAAGAATCCCAGCACCTGCTTTGTGGCTCTGAAAGATGGAAATCTTATTGGAACGATATTAGGCGGTAGTGATGGGAGGAGAGGGTACATCTATCATCTCGCTGTACAGCAGCCCGAACAAAATAAAGGGATTGGCAAAAAACTAGTAGACCTGTGCCTGGATGAATTCAGGAAATCAGGCATCCAGAAATGCCACATTTTCGTGATCAGCGATAATGCAGAAGGGATTGTCTTCTGGAAAAAAGTGGGTTGGCAGCTGCGCGATGATATTCTGGTCATGTCAAAAGAGACCAAGGACTGACGAAAACCATGGATAGGGGATTTTTCCAAAGGGAAACACTTATAGTCGCACGCGAATTAATCGGGAAGCTTCTGGTCAGGACTATTGACAACTATCGGATAAGCGGCATCATCTACGAAACAGAAGCTTATGATGGAGAAAGAGATCTGGCCTGCCATGCGCGCAGTGGAAAAACAGACCGCAATGCTGTAATGTACGGAGATGGGGGGCATGGTTATGTATACTTCACCTATGGTATGCATTGGATGGTCAATTGCGTGGCAGGATCCATTGGATACCCGGCAGCAGTCTTAATTCGCGCGGTTCAACCGGTTGAAGGGATTGATCACATCCGCCGTCAGCGCGCTCCTATCCATTTAATTCATTGGGGCAACGGGCCATCCAAATTAAAAAAATCTCTTTCAATCAAAAAATAATTTAATGGTGTTTTTTTATTTTCGCGGGGTATAGGTAATCCCTTACACGTTGAACTTGGATTTTCTGTTCCAGACGAATGGATCAGTTCCACTCCCCGTATTGGAATTCAAAATACACCGGAGCCCTGGAAAAGTAAACCCTGGCGATTCATTGCCAACCTTCCAAAGCTAAAATCCAGTTTTATTAAGAATTGATTATAATCATCTCAGGACAAATCTGATGATAAACGAAAAATATCCCGAATTTGATTTCGACCCAACAAAAGTGATCATCTACGGCGGTGGTGGCTTGAGCAAGATGATCATTGAAACGGTTCGAGTTCTAGGTACATATCAAATTGTTGGTGTAATAGACGATAATATGAAAAAAGGTGCTGACGTGATTGGAACTCCCGTAATCGGAGGGGCTGAAATGCTTCCTCGATTAGTGAAAGATGGAATACGTTTGGCGGTCAATTCGGTTGGCGGGATCGGAAATTACAAAGTACGGTTAGAAGTTTTTCAAAAATTAGCAAAAGAGGGTTTCGTTTGCCCGGCAATCGCCCACCCATCAGCCCACATCGACCCAAGTGCTCGATTAGAATCGGGAGTTCTAGTACTTGCTCAAAGCTATGTGAGCGGAAACGCAATCGTCGGCATGGGTACGTTGATTAACAACAGTGTTGTCGTTTCACACGATTGTAAATTGGGTATATGTACCAATCTATCTCCCGGAGCAAAAATTGCCGGTGACGTGATCATTGAAGATTTTGCACAATTAGGGATGAACGCAACCGTGAATATTGGCGTAAAGGTCGGAAAAGAATGCCTGATCGGGAATGGTGCAACTATAAAAAAAGATATCCCACCAGGTACACAAGTTTACGCTGGAACGATCTGGCCAAAATACGATCCTGATAAAAATAAGGTTGTTTAAGAATATATATGTTTCGGAAAAAAACAACTTCAGATCAGGAGCAGCCCGAACGTATCGAACGGGTAACCTCTGTGCTTGGATCCGGAATCATCTGGAAGGGCAAACTGACCGGTAAGGGCGGAGTGCGCATTGAAGGTACTTTTGAAGGTGAAATCGCTATTCAGGGACTTGTTGTTGTCGGTGAGACAGGGAAAGTGACCTGCGAGAATGTACGCGCGAATACAGTGATCATTGCAGGGGGGAAGAATGGAGGTATCACCGCTGAGAAATTAGAGATTAGAAAAACTGGGCGTGTGTGGGGAAATGTCATCGTTTCTGCATTCTCAACCGAGGAAGGGGGGTTCCTTCGTGGTCAAATAACAATGCAGGATGAAGTTGATCTCGGATTAAAACAAAACGATCATGATATATCAGAATCAGCAGAAGAACTCTCAATAGATCCACCTGCCTCCTAAATTAACATTTCTCACAGTATTTGCGTATCAGAATAAATAAAACAGGAAGGCGTGAAAAAAAATGGCTGTCAAAAAGTATCTTGTTCCCATGTCCAGCCCGGATATCAATGAAGATGACCAGCAAGCTGTTTTAGAAACGCTCCAAACAGATTACTTAAGTATCGGCCCAAAAATACAAGTTTTTGAACAATCCTTCCTCGACTTTACAGGAGCAGCGCATGCCATTGGCGTGAATTCAGGAACAGCTGGGTTGCATCTCTGCGTTCGGGCTGCCGGTATTTCACAGGGGGATTTTGTCATCACTACGCCTTTCTCATTTGTATCTTCCACAAATGTGTTCTTGTTTGAGCATGCTGTTCCTGTTTTTGTAGATGTGGATCCAAGAACCGGAAATATTGATCCATTGCAAGTCAAACAGGCAGCTGCTGATATCACTTCCAATGATTCTAAAAAATTAAAAAAATGGCTTCCAAGAAAGAATGTAAAAAAAGCTGATTCACTAAAAGCAATATTGCCAGTTGATGTGTTCGGCCAACCAGCAGATTATGAATCACTCCAAGAAACTGCTGACCATTATGGATTGACTTTAATTGAGGATTCATGTGAAGCATTAGGTGCAGAATATAAATATAAGAAAGCTGGTCGGTTTGGCGATTTTGGTGTTTTCGCTTTCTACCCCAATAAGCAAATTACTACAGGTGAAGGCGGCTTGGTCATAACGGATGATGATGGCTACGCTAATATTGTGCGTGCATTACGGAATCAAGGCCGAGCTCCAGGTGATACCTGGCTGCAGCATACCTATCTAGGATATAACTATCGCCTGGATGAATTAAGTGCCGCTCTTGGTGTTTCGCAGATGAAGCGCATCAATAAGCTGCTGCAAAAAAGGCAGCATGTCGCGAATTTGTACAACACAAAATTAGATGAAATAGATGGCGTAGAAAAACCTTTCATCTCTCCCAGCACAACTAAAATGAGCTGGTTTGTTTATGTAATTCGCCTTGATAAAAGATTTGACCGAGACAATATCGCGGAAAAATTGGACATTGCAGGTATTCCTGTCCGCCCATATTTCCTGCCGATCCATCTACAGCCTTACATGGTCAACCAATTTGGCTATCAACCCGGAGATTATCCTGTAACCGAAGACCTGGGCAGGCGTAGCCTCGCTTTACCCTTTTCTGGAAAGATGACTGAAAACCAGGTTGATCTTGTTTGCCGTGAATTATCAAAATGCCTTAGGGATTGAACGAGGACCAGGTTTATGGATCAAAAAATCGAGCATCGTCCTTCTATCCAGCGTAGTGTGATAATTCACCTCGGTATTCTTCTAATAATCTTAGCCGCGAGCGGTTATCTTCTTTGGTTAGCTTTATTTCAACAAACACGAGGGGTTTTCATCCTATACTTGATCGCCAGTGTGCTCGTCTTTTTACCATTTCCCTTTTTCTTATACCGCCTGATTTCCTTGCTGCGTGCAAAATATACACTCTCCCGTGACGGCGTAAGCATTCAGTGGGGATTACGTACAGAGGATATTCCCATAACGGAAATAGAATGGATGCGTCGGCCAGTTGATCTCGCAATAAAATTACCCTTACCTCGGATCATTTTCCCGGGAGCCTTGTTGGGGACTCGTAAGCATAGAGATCTCGGCATAATTGAATATATCGCATCGGATTTCAACCGACTAATCCTGCTTGCCACAAAGGAACGGATATTTGCTATTTCTCCCCGAAATATCAATGCCTTTGAAGATGATTTTTACCGCAGCGCTGAGATGGGATCTATCACTCCGATAGAAAAACAATCCTCTCAACCGCAGTTCATTGTAGCTTCCCTCATGAGTGATAAAGCAGTGAGGGCATTTCTTCTATCGAGTGCGTTACTCTCTCTGGTACTCCTGGTCACAGTAAGTTTCATCATCCCAACCCGTGCTACCGTTCCACTGGGATTAGAAGCTATTGGGATTAATCGGGAAGAATCTTCATCTGAAAGGTTAATTCTGCTTCCCCTTTTATCCCTCTTCATTTTTTTTGTTGATTTTGGTTTTGGCTCATATCTCTACAGAAAAAAAGGTTTCAGGAGTGCTGCATATATTGTCTTCGCATCAGCATTAATCCTGCCTATCTCTTTTTCAGCGTTATTATTGATGGTCTTCCTTTCAAAATAGCCAAACAAGCAATGAAAATGACCTTTTTAAGATCTCATTTCTAGCAAAGACTTTTTGTGATAGGTTTTACTTATTTTAGCATTGAGATTTTTCAAATAAAAACCAATTTTTTCTACATTCTCGATTAAAATAAATCAAATCTTCTTCAGGAAAAAACATGGCAAAAAAAAATGCGAACGAAAAGCTAATTGAACATAGGAAAAAATCAAAATTGGGCGGCGGGGAAAAACGTATAGCGAAGCAACACAAAAAGGGGAAATTGACTGCTCGAGAGAGATTGGCGGAATTGCTTGATCCTGGCAGTTTTCATGAATTGGAACCATTTGTTGCTCAGAACTCAAATTCATCTAAGGTGGATGTTTCCGATTTCGTTGGAAACAGCGTGGTCACAGGATACGGCCAAATCAACGGCAGGACTGTATTTGTGTACGCGCAGGATTTTACTGTAATGGGGGGATCACTTGGGGAAATGCAGAGCCATAAGATCTGCCGGGTAATGGATCTCGCCGTCCAGAATGGAGCGGTGATCATCGGCCTTATCGACTCTGGAGGCGCACGAATCCAGGAAGGTGTACATAGTCTCAAAGGATATGCAGAGATATTCCGCCGCAATTCTCTTTATTCAGGTGTTGTTCCTCAGATCAGCTTAATCTTAGGTCCCTGTGCAGGCGGTGCCGCTTACTCTCCCGCGTTGACAGATTTTATTGTCATGGTTGAAAAACAATCACACATGTTCATCACTGGTCCTAATGTGATCAAAGAAATAACAGGAGAAGAGATTGACTTTGAAAATCTCGGCGGCGCGCAAGTACATATGAGCATAAGCGGTGTAGCTTCCCTATCCACGAAAACAGAGCTAGAATCCTTGTCCCTTTGTCGTACACTGTTAGGGTATCTTCCTTCAAATAATATGGAAAATCCTCCTTGTATCGCCCCATCAGACGATCCTTTTCGCATTGACAAGGAATTAAATACAGTCATCCCAGAAGATGTGAAAAAACCCTACAATATGCATGAAGTGATCCGAAGAGTGGTTGACCGGAATTCTTTTTTTGAGATACAACCAATTTTTGCGACACATGCTGTGGTGGGTTTCGCGCGGTTTAATGGCTGCTCCGTTGGAATTGTCGCTCAGGAGCCTAGCGCGCTTGCTGGAATTATTGATATTGACGCTTCTGATAAGATCACACGATTTGTTCGCTTCTGCGATGCCTTCAATATCCCTCTAGTAACGTTTGTTGACTCCCCCGGGTTTTTACCAGGTGTGAACCAGGAACACAAAGGGGTTATTCGCCATGGAGCAAAAGTCCTTTATGCGTATTCAGAAGCCAGTGTACCCAAAGTGAGCATCGTAACTCGACGGGCATTTGGAGGTGCATACGTTGTAATGAGCAGCAAATACCTTGGTACAGATATTAGTTATGCGTGGCCCACCGCGGAAATTGCGGTAATGGGCGCGGAAGGCGCTGTGAACATCTTATATCGAAAAGAGATCAATCAAGCGAAGGATCCGAAAGCTGAACGCGAACGGCTGATTGACGAATACAAAGAGAATTACCTGAATCCATACACTGCGGCTAAAGCAGGTATCATTGATGAAGTAATTCTTCCGTCTGAAACTCGTGTGAAGATCATTAGCGCTCTTTCAGTAATTAAAGAGAAGCATGTCCAAAATCCAGCACGTAAACATGGGAATCCTCCCGTTTAAGAAAGGCATAACATGATTGATGTTTTATGGATCTCTTTGATCGGTGCCGGTTTGGTTTTTTTAGGCTTGGTTATTCTATGGCTCTTGATGGATTTTCTTGTTCGCGCGACAAGTAAAAAGAAAAGGGAAGAAAAAAATGGTGTCCATGGTGGTACCAGCGACCTTGAGAAAGAGGATGATCTTCGGTATAAACAAAAAGCGGCAGCTGCATCTGTTGCGGTTTCGATCGCTTTGCTTAACACCTCTTTTTTATCGTCTCGTCTTAAAAATAAACAGGGGATGAGTCCCTGGCAAATTGCTCACAGAAATCAGCAAATTTATGACAGAGTTGAATCTACTTTCAGAGACAGGCATAGCAAATGAAAATTCACGTGAGAATCCAAGAAAAAATTTTCGAGGTCAGAATAGGTGATATTCAATCACGCCCCATTCAGGCAGAAGTGGATGGAGAAATTTTTGAAATATGGCCAGAAGAAACATTAGTCCCATCAGATACAAGCTTAACCGTCTCATCAACTCCGCAAATTACCCATCCTGTGCCGCCGGTTGAATCAAACGGGTCCCCCGTAAAGCCTTCTGAAAAAACAAATACGGTGATCGCGCCTATCCCGGGAGTTATCGTTGAAATAGCAGTAAATGCTGGAGATTCGGTAACTTACGGACAGGAGCTTTGCGTTCTCGAAGCCATGAAAATGAAAAATTCAATTAGAGCGAATAGAGACGGTCTAATTAAGAAAATTTTTATCTCAACTGGAGATCATGTGCGTCAAAGCCAGATCTTGATGGAATTTGAATCAGAGGTAGATTAATCATGGGTTTCTCATTAAACCAACTTTTTTTTTCCGGTAATTTCTTGGCTCTCAGTTGGGGAAATCTGGTTATGATTTCAATTGGGTTGGTTTTAATTTTCTTGGCGATTGTTAAAGAATATGAACCAGTCCTTCTTTTACCCATCGGGTTTGGCTGTGTCCTGGCAAATTTAGGCATGGCTGCCACTCCAACAGGTGAGGGATTCCTCTCTGTTCTTTACCGAGCAGGTATCGAATCAGATCTATTTCCACTATTGATCTTCATTGGCGTAGGGGGCATGATCGATTTTAGCCCATTATTATCCCAACCATACCTGGCTCTACTGGGAGCTACCGGGCAATTTGGTATTTATGGCACATTACTGATAGCAACAGCGTTAGGATTTTCCCTTAACGAAGCTGCTTCTATTAGTGTGATTGGCGCCATAGATGGACCAACAGCTATCTTTGTTGCCAGAAAATTAGCGCCAAATATCCTTGCTCCAATTGCAGTAGCAGCATATTCCTATATGAGCTTGATCCCTATCATCCAACCGCCGGTTATGAAGATTTTAACAACCAAAAAAGAGCGCCTGATCAGAATGGAGTACGCTCCCCGCGCTGTTAGTAAAAAAGCACTGGTCATTTTTCCAATCATGGTAACTATCATTATCAGTATTCTTGCACCAGACGCCGCCCCACTGATTGCGGCATTAATGCTTGGAAATTTACTCAAGGAATCCGGTGTTGTCGAGAGATTGAACCAATCCGCCCAAAATGAGATCATAAACATCGCAACTCTTTTCCTAGGGCTCACTATAGGCGCCACGATGACTGCGGAAAGCTTTCTTCAGGTGGATACGCTGTTGATTCTTGGATTAGGGCTCCTGGCTTTCGTCATGGACACTGTAGCCGGATTGTTATTTGGAAAATTGATGGCATTCATCACCGCCGGAAAGATCAACCCCCTCATAGGTGCCTGTGGAATTAGCGCGTTCCCAATGGCAGGACGTCTATCTGCGAAGATGGCGCAAGATGAGGATTTTGAAAATTTCATTCTTATGCATGCGATGGGAGCAAATACTGC
>CAZBCD010000029.1:0-15342 GCA_964490205.1 uncultured Pelolinea sp.
CGCAGCTTACCTCTCTAACACTTGCAAAGTTGCACTTACTAGTTGAATTCAAGGGATAATTCCAGCGCCGAAATTCGAAAATAACAATTTCATTGAACGCCATCATCATCCCTGCATTATTGGTCAGGAAATCTAAGGCCCCATATTCTTCTTACGCATCAGCCAATGCCACGTGGATCTCTGCAGCTTTAGTGACAACTATTCGTTCGCGTAAATTGTTGGGTATTGTTTTCATTTTAAAGAACAAGTTTCCTTATAGTTTTATTGCCAATAGTAAATAATTTCTATAATCAGTTGAATTAACCTTATCATTTCTTGTTTTTTCCTTAAAAAGGGGCAAATTTCTTAGATTTAATTTATATCTTTATCTTTCCTGCTCATGTATAATCTCCGTTTGATCTGATCGCTTCTCCTTGTATTTAATCGCGATCTTACAAAAAAATATTTCAACATGAGCATATTCGGTACAAATCATACAATTGAACTTGAAAAAAGGACGATCACTGCAATGATCAACCTGTACTGCCGCGGCAACCACTCCCATAGCAGCGGGTTGTGTGATTCATGTGCAGCGCTGCTGGATTATTCACTTGAGCGTATTGACCACTGCCACTGGGGAACGAACAAACCCGCATGTTCGCATTGCCCGATCCACTGCTATCAACAGGAGATGCGGGAACAGATCAGAACTGTGATGCGCTACGCAGGTCCGCGTATGGTTTGGCATCATCCATATCTCACCGTTATTCATCTTCTGAAGAACATCAACCCAACCTTTAGGCAGTTTGAAGAAGCGGAAGAATAAACAGTTATGGGGAGTTTATTTCCTTTTTTTTGCTTTTACGGACTGATCCTGCCTTTATTGCCAACTCGATAAAATCATCCATCTCAATGGACGCGATTGCTTTGCCGATCAGCGGTAAAGGTAGATCGTTCAATTCTTTGAAGCGGACACAGGATTTCCCAACATCGTAGCGTTTCCCGGTCAGGTGGTATTCCATTTCAAACTGCTCCCGATTACCTTCATCCGCATAAATACTACTGAGATAGACAGCCATATGGTTCTTCTGTAAAGCAAGCGCGGCATACATAAGCGGCTTCTTGTTATACGTATCCGAGTACACGAAGAGCGGCACTTGATAGGTGATCATACCCCAGTTCATTACTTCCTCATAACCATCCGGCAGATTTTCACGAATCAATTTCCGGACATCGCGGATGTCTTGCTGGCGTTCCTGTGATAATTCCGCGATATACTCATCAACTGTTTTCGCGGTTGACTGCATGGGCACTCCCTCAATGATTTTTATATCAGGATACCACGAGCATTCCAAAAGGAATATTAATGATTTGTAAACCGCATCTCCTCGAGGTTCTTAGGGAACAGATTTTATCCAGCTTGCTCTTGACCTATTTTTCGCCCAAAGAACATGTATGTCAGCAGGAATGACACCGCCGTTGCTGCAGAGGATAGGATGCCCAGCATGAGGTAAGATTCACTGGCAATCAGCCTCCCCCCAACTACTGCCGCGATGCCGAGCCCGATCTGGAAGGTGATTTCCAGCCAGGCAGAAGTAGCCATACGCGAGCGTTTGGTTGCCAGCGAGATCGCAAACGCGAACCACAGCGACTGCGCCAGCATTAATAACGCACGGTAGAGAATGTACACTCCGCTCCCAATTAGGACATCCTGTGTCAGAAAAACAGAAAGTGTCAGAAATATCGATAAAAAACGGCTGATGAGGACAACCCCGAGCCCCGTGATCTTTTCCGCGATGGAAGGGCCAGCAAAGAGGAAGAAGATCGCGGGAACCACAAGCACCGCACTCATTAATCCAAACATTTCCACAGAAGAATTGAAATAGAACACAAAGATCACATTCATAAATAGGGCCACAAATGCCAATCCGAACCCCACAAACAATTCCACAGCAGCAAACTTGACCGTTGTAGCGTCAATCCCTTTCAGATACGGAGATAGACTGATCTTCTTATGAGCAGTTGGTTTATCCTCATCCATGAAGAAAAGGGGAATGCTTCCCACGATAATGACTAAGCTAAAAAAAGCTAATAAAACCCGATACGCGAAAACCTCATTGGCAAATACCACATTGACCCAGCCGAAGATTGAGCCGCTTATTAAAGCGCCGACAGAATTGCCCAGCATAAAAACCAGGCTCAGAAGTGTATAGGCCTGGTTCTTGTTCTCCTTGGCATAATGGGACACGAAGGGAAGCTGAATGATGAAATTCCCGCACGACGCTAACCCGGCCAGGAATGCCCCGCTCATAATGAGGGCATGGGCAGGGCTGATTACCTGCATGAAATATGCGCTGCCGATGACCAGGTTTACCAGAAGTAATGAGCGTTTGAACCCGATCTTTTCTGCGAGAAAGCCAATCGGGATGGAGGCAATCGCTGACGCAAAAGGAGTCAAACTCAGGATGATACCCAAAAAAGCAGGGGTCATGCCCATTGAAAGGATATATAGATTAAAAACTGTACGAAATGCACCAAAACCAAGATTGGTGATAAAGTGAGTAACTAAATGGAGTTTGATATTGCGGTTGAAACTCTTGATATTCTTAAAATAACTGGTAAATAGATTCTTCATTGTTCTGCACTATTCTTTGTTAAGTATTCCGTCATTCTCCCGGTGAAATAGATTTTCTTTACGGAACAAATAATTCTAATCGAAAATTAACCTCTTCGGGATATGAAACGGAATCAGGAAAGAACTTTTATGTGCCTTAACTATCTTTTAAATGAAGATCAAGGAATTCAATCGTGCGCTGGATGAATAAGGCATCCACCTCACCCTGCCGGTAGAAAGTATGCGGTTGATCATCGTAGAAGTAGCAATCCACCTGCCTGCCAGCGTCCTGCAGCTGCGCACATAACCGCTGCGACCAACTGACAGGAATAACCTCGTCTTCTCGGCCGTGGTGGATATTGAACGCCGCATTACTCCCCTCATAATCAAATAGTTCAATGCCGGTCGAATCATTGGTGAAGCGCTGGCTGACAGCTGCATACAGGACTGCCGCCTGGATCTCATCCACCAACCCAACCACTCGCAGGGCTGTACCTCCCCCTAAGCTGTGCCCCCAAATGCCTATGCGGGTTAGATCCGCATTCTCAAATATGCCCGGCTGCCCCGCCATTTCACGCACGTGGGCAAGCATATTCATAACATCAATCGTATAACCGCTAAATAAATCGCGCGTGCGGCCTATTGAATCTGAGGGAGGAAAATTGCGCATATTCGGGTGCAGAACGATATAACTTTTACGGGCAATTGAATCAGCATAACGGGTGGAGTAATCGAGGGTTTTATATCGGCTGGCAGGAATGTATCCGTGCAGCGCAATAACAACGGGAAATGGGCCTTTTCCTTCCGGTATATTAACAAATCCATGAATCGTAAGATCATCACTAGAGTAATTGACCTTATAGCGGACAAACTCTTCCTGCCGTTCCCAGGTATATTCAACGTTGAATTCCCCGTCTCCATAAGTACGGCTTGCCAGGCGTTCTAATGATAAAGGGCTTGGCAGACGTGTGGGAATGATGGTTGGCGTGGGTTGAACAGCAAGGGGAGCGCTGATCTCCTCCTGGTTGACTTCAGCCACCGCGGAAGAAAAAATCGGCGCGCAGGCAGATGATATCACCACTAAGAAAATTAACCAGCTTATTCCTCTTGTTTTCATTATCTCAAGCCTTGTTTACAACTAAAACCTATTAAACCATACTAGATTAAATGCAATTATTAACAAAATGCATTTTTCCACCTTCAAGAAAAGAGGTTCATTTTTTACACTGCATGCAATTTTTGGAAAAATCATTTAAAATAATGAAATGGAAAAACAATTGATTAAATGCAGTATGGTCGTGTGCCTTGACACAGCTGACCGAATCTTTAAAGATGGTTATCTGATTATTGAAGATGACCGGATCGTTGATATCGGATTTCAAAAAGATCTTTCCCAACAAACAATTTTTGATACAGTGGTCAATCTTGGCAGTCGGTTGGTTATGCCGGGCCTGATCAACGCCCACACCCACACGCCCATGACACTTTTCCGGGGGCATGTAGAAGGTCACACTTTGTTCACGCTTGATGGATGGTTCAACACAATCCGGGTGCTGGAATTGGAGATGACTCCCGATATGCTCCCTCCCGCTGTATCCGTCTCATGCGCAGAAATGATCCGCACCGGCACCACATGCTTTGTGGACCAGTACTTCTGGATGGACCAGGTCGTTCCCAGCGTGCGGGAAAGCGGACTGCGGGCAGTTCTGGCTTATGGTATTGTGGAATTAGGGGAAGAAAAAGCACGCCACCGAGAACTTGCCGCGGCCGCGGCTTTCCTGGATTCCCTGAAGGATGACGAACTGCTCACTGGATGGGTGGGACCGCACGCGTTCTTCGTGGATAACAGCATCGCTGCGATGGAATTGGAAAAAGAACTCGCGGAACGGTACAGCGCTGGATTTCATACGCATTTTGGCACTGGCGAAGAAGAGAATGATCACTGCAAAAAGGAATATGGCCATTCCGCGTTGGCCCAATTAGACGCGATGGGATTCCTTGAATATCCGATCATCGCCGCGCATAGTATTGCGATCCCCTTAGATGATTTACCATTATTAAAAAACAAGCCATTCACAGTCGCGGCAGCCCCCTCTTCCGGAATGCGAAACGCAGCCGGGATTGCCCCACTGGTCGAATTGCTGGAAGCCAGGATAAACGTCGCATTGGGTACCGATAATGTGACAAATAATAACAGCTATGATATGTTCAAAGAAATGGCGCTGGCAGGTAAGCTGATGTCTTTATTGCGGAAAGACGCTGCCGCCCTGCCCACTCGTGCGATTCTCGATATGGCTACGCTGGGCGGTGCGCGCTCGATCGGTAAAGAAAAAGATATCGGCTCTTTAGAAATCGAAAAGAAGGCGGACCTGATCACTCTTGACCTGGATGAGATCGGGTGGGCGCCACTGGGCGGACAGGATGTATATACTGCCATGGTATATGCTGTCACAGGGCAGCATGTCCGGGATGTGATGGTCAACGGAAAATGGCTATTCAGAAATAATGAATGGCTGACTGCAAACTATAAGCAGGCGTGCGCTGACCTTGAAAAGAAACATACTGAGTTAGTAAAAAAGATCAAATAAGTAAGAGGAGACTAATGAACAGAATCATTATCGATACTGATACCGGAGTGGATGACGCGCAAGCAATTCTTTTAGCTTTTGGGCATAAAGGAACAAAAGTTGAAGCGATCACATCTGTGAGCGGAAACGTGGATGTAGAAAAGACCACCGCCAATGTACTAAAAGTGCTGGATATTGCTGGCCAGGAAGTGCCGGTGTATCCAGGGTGCGCGCTGCCGTTGGTCAACCCTCCGATGCATGCATCCTTTGTACACGGTGTGGATGGACTGGGAGATTGCGGGATACCCGCGTCAAAGCGTAAACCGGAAGGCAAGCACGCGGTGCACGCGCTCATTGATATGGCAAATGACCACCCAGGCGAGCTCAGTATAGTGGCTATCGGGCCGCTGACCAATATCGCCGTCGCGACTATGTTAGATCCAGAACTTCCTGGAAAATTCAAGGAACTGACCATCATGGGCGGCGCGGTTTCTGGAAAGGGCAACACGCACATCAACGCCGAATTCAACATTTTTTTTGACCCCGAAGCAGCGCATATCGTCTTTGACCGCTGGCCGATGGTGCGAGTGCTGGATTGGGAAACCACACTGGCAACCGGGCTTACAAAGAATGACGTGGATACTTTATTCGCAATTGACACACCTAAAGCAAAATTTTTCCAGAAAACCAACACTAAAACGATAGCATTTATCAAAGAACATTTCAAAATTGATATGATGTTCGCACCGGATGGCCTGGCGATGGCTGCCGCCATTGAACCCTCTATAATTACAAGGAAGGAAGTCCGCCATCTATCAGTTGAATTATCCGGTGAACAATCAAGAGGCTTGACCATTGTGGACTGGTTTGGCATGAGTGGAAAAACACCTAATGCCGAGATCATCATGGAAGTTGACCAGCCGCGCTTTGTTGATATGATGGTAAATGGATTGGCGTAAAGCCTCATATCTCTCCTGCGAAATCAGTTTCAGATAATTATCAAACAAGGATTAGAAATGAAAACATCATTCAAATGGGGAATCATTGGGCCCGGACGGATCGCCAGGAAATTCGCCAACGCCGTGTTGAAAATTCCCAGTGCTTCTATTTATGCAGTCGCCAGCCGCAGCAGCAACGATCCTGAGCAGTTGAAGCAAACTTTCCATGCTGAGAAATACTACGAATCATATGAAGAATTGGCAGCAGATCCTAAAGTTGACGCAATCTACATAGCCACACCGCATCGATTTCATTATGAAAACACCCGGCTCTGCCTGGAAGCGGAGAAGGCAGTATTGTGTGAAAAACCACTTACTGTCAACGCAAAACAGGCGGATGAATTATTTAGACTATCCAAGTTAAAGCAAATTTTCCTGATGGAAGCTCTATGGACTCGCTTTCTGCCTATCTATGGGCAGGTCAGGCAGTGGTTGGACGCGGGGGAGATCGGTATTATCCGTAATGCAGAATCAACCTTCGGTTACACAGCTTCCCGAAATGTGAAGGATCGGCTGCTTAATATTCAATTAGCAGGCGGTTCATTATTAGATATTGGAGTGTACGACATTGCTTTAATGCAGTGGATATTCCGGAAACCCCCGCAAACCATCACTGCGGTTGGCCAAATCGGAGAGACGGGAATAGATGAAACAGTTTCTGCAATAATGTCCTATGAAAACGGAGCGTTCGCACAGTTCACATGCTCTTTCCAAGCACAAATGTTAAACCAACTTGTGATTACAGGAACTGACGGAATAATTATTGTTCATCCTAATTTTTGGGAGGCTACACAGGCATCTCTGATAAAAAACGGTAAAACACGAACAGTGAAAAAGCGATTAGAGATCAACGGTTTTGAATACCAGATAAAAGCATCCATGCGCGCGATCCATGAAAGCGCAATTGACTGCCCGCAGATGACCCAGTCAGATACGCTCGCAAATATGCGGACGATGGACACGATCAGGCAGCAGATCAGGCTGCGGTATCCTTTTGAATAATCAAATGGGACTGACATAAAACTTCATAATTCTTCCAGTAAAATAATTCCAGATACTTATTGTGAAAGGATTAGACAAGAAATGAAAAATTCATTTAGATGGGGGATTATTGGTCCCGGGCGGATCGCCAGGAAATTCTCCGACGCGGTGTGGAAAATTCCCGGCGCGTCTATTTATGCAATCGCCAGCCGCAGCAGCAGTGCCCCGGAGAAGTTAAAGCATACTTTCAATGCCGAAAAATACTACAAGTCATATGAAGAATTGGCTGCAGATCCAAAGGTTGACGCAATTTATATTGCCACACCACATCGATTCCATTATGAAAATGCCAGACCCTGCCTGGAAGCGGAGAAAGCAGTATTATGCGAAAAATCATTCACTATCAATGCAAAGCAGGCGGATGAACTAATCAACCTGTCTCAGTCAAAGCAAATTTTCCTGATGGAAGCCTTATGGACTCGCTTTCTGCCTATCTACGGGCAGGTCAGGCAGTGGATGGACGCGGGCAAGATCGGTGATATCCGATTAGTGACTTCAACTCTTGGTTTTGTTGCTGTAAGGGATTTAGAAGATCGACTGCTCAATATTGAACTGGCTGGGGGCACCGTATTGGATTTAGGCGTTTACAATGCCGCGCTTACCCAGTGGGTTTTTCAAAAACCTCCGCGTGAAATAATGGCTGTCGGCCAGATCGGAGAGACGGGAATAGATGAAACTATTTCAGCTATCCTTTCTTATGAAAACGGCGCGGCTGCGCAGTTCACCTGTACATTCCAGGCGCTTCCATTGAATCAATTCACAATTACAGGAACGAAAGGCATAATTATCATTCATCCCAATTTTTTCGACGCAACACGGGCTACCCTGATCAATGGGAAAAAATCTAAAACCGTGGAAAAGCGATTAGAGATCAACGGTTTTGAATACCAGATAAAAGCAGCCATGCACGCAATCCAGGAAGGCGCTCTGGATTGCCCACAGATGACGCAGGCAGATACGCTCATGAATATGCGAACACTGGATACGATCAGGCAGCAGATCGGGCTGCGTTATCCATTTGAATAATTATACAGGATCGAACTTCATTAAGAATTTTGTTGGATTTTTTTCTGGAATACTAATTTTTCCGGCAATAGAGGGATTTGGTCAAACCGGGTTCCTACAGCATCATGCACCACTGAAGTAAAAAAAACTGGCGCGAAGGGATGCAGCGGGATTGATCTAGATAGCCTACAAAATTTCCAGGAGGAAACCAGCTTTCGCATCACGGCCGATGACCAGCTGGCATACAATCGCTGGGGGAGCGAATAGTCGCACGCGTGCTGCCTGGCGATTTCTATGAAGAACAACTCGGTCCTGGTTCAGGAACTGGTAGATTACTTTGACCTGACCATTTGTCCGTTTTACTGCGTCTGGAAGGCATTCACACATCCCTTTCATTGAGCGATACCAATCCGCCTTGCAGATCGAGTACAGGGATCATTTTTCTATCAGCTAAGCATTGTACTTCTCCGCTGAGTAGTGTAGTTATTTTGGGCTTCTCAAGCAACACGAGCTAAACAGTTTGGCGCAGCTGTGTGATTAGGTTTTCTAGACTGTTTAAGAAATCCATGAAGATCTGGGTTCCTTGTAATTAGTCCTGATTTATAATAATCAAAAAGCGAGAGAAATCTTATGGACTATCCAACCATCCCTAATTCCGAATTCGTTCTACGCTGGCGCAGTGTGCAAGAACTGATGAAAAAGAAATCCATTGATCTGCTGTTCGCCTACGCCGATGACCGCGCGGTATTCGGTCCGGCGCATGTACGCTGGCTGGCCGATATCCCGGTGCACTTCGAGCCGCTGTGCGTCATGCTGCTGCCTCATGGAGACCCTGTCTTACTTTCTGGTCCTGAGAGTAACCAGTATGCCCTTCTACGCGGGAAGATTAAGGATGTACGCGTGCTGGAAGAGTTCACCCACCCGGATGAGGAGTATCCATATTCCATCATTCAATCGCTTGAAGGCATCCTGACCAATTTAGGGTGGGACCAGGCACACATCCAACGAGCTGGCATTGGCGGGCTGCAATTGATCAGCTGCGGTACGCTGCAGACACTGAAAAATGCCCTCCCAGATGTGGAATGGGTAGATGTGGAGGCGGATCTCGTGGGCCTGCGCGCGGTGAAAACGCAAGCCGAAATCGCCATCATCCACCGCGCTTACCAAATCGCGGATACGGGTATCGCCGCAGCTGTGGAGGCAATTGCACCTGGTAAAACGGAGCGTGCAGTAGCGGCCGTCACTGAAGCCGCCATGCGCTCTGCTGGCGCAGAAGGTTTCGGTATCGACACAATCGTTGCATCCGGTCCGAATACGCGCCCCATCCTGGCGCGCTCCACGTTCCGAAAAATCCAAAAGAATGACCACGTATTGCTGACCCTTGCCCCACGCTTTGAGGGCTACCATGGTGCTGTCGGGCGGATTGTGTTCGTCGGGAAGCCGGATTCCCAAATTGAACGGGCATACCGAACGGCAGTGAAAGCCCAGGAGGCCTGCGGATTACGCATGCGGGTAGGTGAGCTGGGCAGCATGGTTGAAGCAGCCGGGCGCGACATCACCGCAAGCGAAGGATACGGGGAATATTTCCTCTATTCCGGGCTGCACAGCGTGGGTGTGATCGAGTTCGAGCCACCCATTTTTGGTCCCGGCACACCGGGCAAACTAGAGGAAAATTTTGTCATGTCGGTGGATATTCCCTTGTTCAACGCCCCCTGGGGCGGCCTTCGGGTGGAGGACGGTTACCTGGTCACTCAATCCGGAGCGAAGAAGCTTAGCCAATCAGAACACTATTTTTACCGTTGACATAGCATATAACAGTAGTCTGAACTTTGCCCTTGCAAACCATACCAGCCAAACAGAATCACGATTACAATTTACCCACAACTGACCGATGAAAAGACCCTTCCCTTTTATTATCAATTCTACTCATTTCGAAGTACAGCGGCTACCCAAGACGCTTACGAATGTAGACTCCTTTCATTGCATGCAGGATTATCAGCCAAGATCCTGGTATTGGAAAACGGCAACACTGAAAGCACGTTCATAGACGCCAGCTCACTTTGGAAAAACGTCCTCAACTCGCGAATGATACACGAGGAAATTCGCGGAAGGGCTGGGCAGTTAAACAAGAGAAGCTGACTGCCCACAGCGAATACACTCGCGAATACGCGAACACTGGACACGATCAGGCAGCAGACCGGGCTGCGGTATCCATTTGAATAATTAAACAGGACAGAAATTCATTAAGAATTTTGTTTGATTTTGTTCCGGAATACCAATTTTTCAGGCAATAGAGGGATTTGGTCAAACCAGGTCCCTACAGCATCATGCACCGCAGAAGTAAAAGCTGGCGCGAACGGTACAAACGGCATCTCTCCCATTCCTCTGGCTCCCATAGGGCCGTTTGGATCCGGCTCCTCAATAATGATGGATTCCAATTTGCCAGGAATATCCATGATAGTTGGCACCAAATAGGTTGCCAAACCGTTGGTCAATGGTTCGCTATTCTCCTGCCTGAAATTTTCCATCTTCGCGTAACCAAGTGCCTGAATCACCGCACCTTCAATTTGCCTCTTTACCTGGAGAGGATTTATCGCCATACCCACATCATTCGCACTGATCACCTTCAACACGCGGGATACTCCTGTTTCCCGGTTAATTTCCACTTCCACTGCCTGCGCGACGTAACCATATCCAAAGTTTGGATGTTCCTTTATGTGGCCTTCATGGTCACTCAAAATCTTCGGCGCTGTATATAAGAATTCTCCAACCGCCGGCTTTTCTTTCGCTTTCCATTTTCTCAGTGCTGCTTTAGCTGCTCCGATGATCGCGTTCCCAGCCATGAAGGTGATCCTGGAAGCAGAGGAAGAGCCAGAGTTATCTGCTTTAGATGTGTCTGATGCGATCACCTCAATCATTTCAACAGAAACACTGAGCGCAGTGGACGCGAACTGCCTGAAAACAGAGTGAGCTCCCTGCCCCAGGTCCGCCCCGGCATTCCGAACAATCACTTTTTCAATGCTTTCTTCCCCATAAATTTCTACTGCCGCCCAGCACTCATCAGGGGGAATACCAAAACTTTTATATCCCGAGGCGATGCCGATACCTTTCACCAAACTGCCGTTTGCGTACCCCTTCCCCTCTGGTGTCTTATCCAACTGCCAGCCCTTTTCTGTGTGATTCCAGCCAGCTCTGTTCGCGCAAGCCCGCAGTACACGCTCAATGCTTATCCCTCGGGGGAGCGCAGTTCCAAGTGGTGTCATTTCGCCTTCCTTAATCAGGTTCCGCATTCTTAACTCAACCGGGTCAATATCCAACGCGTGAGCTAATTTATTGATCTGCATTTCAGCCGCAAAAGTTACCTGAGGAGATCCGAAACCCCGGAAAGATCCGCTGGGGATGTTGTTTGTATATACAGCCCGGGCATAGATGCGAACATTTGGAATATAGTATGGACCAATCGCCAAATTCGTTGCGACGGAGAGGACCGCTTCAGTAGAAGACGCGTACGCCCCCGCATCAGCGACCAAATCCACGCTGGCTGCTGTGATCTTCCCATTCACTTTCGCGCCCCACTTGGCGTGGATTGTGAAGGGATGCCTTTTTGAGTGGCCATAGATGGATTCTTTTCTGGACCAGATGGTTTTTACCGGTCTGCGTATGCCCATTTCATCCAACCGCTTGACTGCCAGGGCCAAGCAAATTTGGACCGATATGTCCTCTTTTCCGCCAAACGCACCACCAATTGCTACATAGATCACTCGGATCTTTTCTTCCGGCATCTGCAGTGCATGAGCAATCTGCCGCTGGTCGCCGTGCGCCCACTGCCCGCCGGTGATAACAGTGATCCTATCCTCCCCATCAATATATGCAATGCCAGCTTCAGGCTGTAAGAACACATGCTCCTGAACAGGGGTTTGATAGACACTCTCAACAACAATATCCGTTGAACTGAACGCGCTGCCAATACTGCCAATTTCAATTTCCCGCGCGTATAAGACGTTTGATCCGCGATCTGGATGAATGACAACGGCATCTTCCGTTAATGCCTGATGTGGATCGGTGAGAATATCCAAGGATTTGTAATCTATGCGAACTAGTTGTTCAGCTTTTTTTGCAATATGATTATCTTCCGCGACGACCAATGCAACCTGATCCCCGACACATCTGGTCCTGTCTGAATATAATTTTGTTAAATTCGGACCACATAATACCGGTTGGTCATTGGTGACCAGCCCATATTCATTTAATGGAACATCTCCAGCTGTGAGGACCGCGATAACTCCCGGCAGTCTCATCGCATCTGCAAATTCAATCTGCCTGATGATCGCGTGGGGAGATGGAGAGAACAGGGTACGCATGAACACTTGATCGGGAAAGTTGATATCTCCGGGAAATAACGCTTTACCGGTAACCTTGTCATGGCTATCGAACCGTTCTATCGGTTTTCCAATGGTTTGTTCCATGTGAACCTAATGGCCGAGATTCTTGAAAGATTGCGTACAACTGCTCTAATTAAGATACCTCATTTTCTAGATCGCATCCATCAGTCGCCCAGGCAGGTTCCCACTCGGCGGGCAGTCTTCACCCACAGGTGGTCAGCAGGCACTATTCGGCGTTTATTGACGACGGTTTCTAATTTGACCGGTTTGGTTTTCTGCCCTTTTATCGAGACCATCACACCATTCTTGCCTTCTGTAATAAAAGCTGCTGCGGAGCCACCGATCATTGAACCCAACAGGCGGTCGCGCGCAGAAGGGGTACCGCCGCGCTGTACATACCCGAGGATAGTCACGCGTGATTCCAAGCCAGTCAATTGCTCCAGACTGCGAGAAAGAAGCAGGGTGCGGTCAGATTGGTTTGCGTAAAATTCTTCCAGCGCTTTTTTAGCTTTACCTTTTTCTTTCTTATCCTTCGCGCCTTTTTTTTCATCGCATAATTCTTTTTCCCGCTTTCGGTCCTCCTTAGACATCGCGCCCTCTGAGGCCGCGACGATGCTGAAATGCTTCCCACTTCGTGAGCGTTCTAAAATTGCCTCGGCAATATTTTGGGTGTCATATGGGATCTCCGGGATGAGGATCACATCCGCTCCTCCAGAAACGCCCGCCCCAAGCGCCAGCCAGCCAGCGTTATGCCCCATGATCTCCACGACAACAATACGGTGGTGGCTGTGCGCAGTGCTGTGAAGGCGGTCAACAGCGTCTGTGGCAATACCCAGGGCAGTATCAAAACCCAGAGTAACATCAGTGTTGGCGATATCATTATCGATCGTTTTTGGAAGAGTGATGATATTGAGTCCTTTTTCCATCAACCCATAGGCGTTCTTCTGAGTACCCCCGCCCCCTATACACACCAACACATCCAGGTGGTGCTTCTGATACGTATCCACCATTGCATCCCGCATATCCTGTAATTTCCCGCCCATCTCCATCTTATGTGGTTTATCTCGGCTGGTGCCAAGGATAGTGCCGCCAATAGTAAGAATACCTGACAATGATGAGTCATCTAACAGGATACAGCGATTGTGCAGTAAACCGCGAAATCCATCATAAAAACCTACCAACTGCAGATTATATTTGTACATGGCTGATTTTCCCAACCCCCGCAGGGCAGCATTCAAACCGGGCGTATCTCCGCCAGCTGTAAGCACACCAACATTTTTTATCATAAAAAGACTCCTCTAATTCCCATCAATGATTAATCTTTATTTACCAGTAAAAATAAAAATGCTACAATCATTGTATACGGGGTGATTGCACATTTCAAGTGCAATGCGCTAATTAATAAAGGAGGAAACAATGTCTGATCTACCCAATGGCCTTGAAGATAATGCCATGATCGCCGCAGTGGCATGGGAAATCATCAATTATGCATATCTACGTACTGCCTATTTCAGCGAAAGACCGAGTGAGGAGGTGATGGTTAAATTGACCAATGAATTCATCCGCGCCCGTCAGGCAATTTACCACGGCAAACCATTACCAGCCCCGAAAACTGGGAAATAAGTCTGCCAACATATAAAGATCAGATATCTTTTAATCTTATTCTTTATCTGATAAGTACACATGAATGGACTGCGCAGCTTTCCGGCCTGCACCCATCGCCGAAATAACTGTCGCGCCGCCAGTAACAATATCTCCGCCGGCAAACACGCCCCGCTTTGTGGTCTCTAACGTAACTTGATTCACTTTCAGGGTTCCGCGTTTGGTAAATTCAAGGCCAGGTGTATTTCGCAGGAGCGGATTGGTACCATTCCCAATGGCGATGACAGCCATCTCAATTGCCATTGTGAATTCCGAGTTCTCAATTGGGATCGGCCGGCGCCTTCCGCTGTCATCCAGTTCACCGAGTTCCATCCGCTGAAGTCTAACCTCAGTCAGCCATCCATCCTCATTTCCCATGAATTCAAGCGGCGAAGCCAGGAAAATGAATTCCACGCCTTCTTCCCTGGCATGCATTACTTCTTCTTTGCGTGCGGGCATCTCTGCTTCAGAACGCCTATAAATAATGAACACTTTCTTCGCGCCCATACGCAGTGCTGTACGCGCTGAATCCAGGGCGGTGTTTCCTGCCCCAAAAACCACCACAACCTTATCCTGATAACTTAAAACCGGCGTTTTAGATTCTTTTTTATACGCTTTCATCAGGTTTATCCGCGTCAGGAGCTCATTGGCAGAATAGATCCCAATCAATTCCTCACCCGGAATCCCGAGGAAATAAGGCAGCCCAGCTCCAGCCCCAATGAATGCTGCGTTATAACCTTCTTCGGTCATCAATTCATTCAATAATATCGTTTTCCCGATGACGACATTTTTTTCAAATCGCACACCCAACCGGCGCAAAACATCAATTTCATAATTAACGATTGATTTTGGCAGGCGGAATTCAGGAATACCAAATACCAGCACACCGCCGAAAGCATGCAGCGCCTCAAACACCGTAACCGAATAGCCAAACCTCGCTAAGTCTCCAGCGCATGCCAGCGAAGACGGGCCAGAACCGACCAGTGCCACTTTTTTTCTAGTTGGGTTTGCGATGCCTTCCATTTCACGTTCCGAGCGCAGATCAGTGGTGACATCCGCGGTGAAACGTTCCAGATTTCCAATCGCGACCGGCTTTCCTTTCTTTGCCAGTACAC
>CAZBCD010000030.1:0-15249 GCA_964490205.1 uncultured Pelolinea sp.
GGTGATCGCCGATTTCGAGCGGCGATCACACGCGCTTTGTGGTTGGTTGGTGAAGATGGTACCGTTATTTTTTCAACAACCTGGTGCGTGGTACGACGAAGCGAGAGGTGCGTTACCAACGCACCCTACAGTGCCACGCGAGGATATGATTTTTGTTGGGTTGAAGAAAATATAAAAAAAAAGACCATGCAAAAAACAAAACACAGGGAGAAAACAAGATGAAAACGCATAGAATAGAAATGAAGTTACCGATGAAATTAGGAAGTGTAAATTGTTACTTAGTAGAAAGGAATTCGAATTTTGTGCTGATTGACACTGGGAGTTCAAATCAGCGAAAAGAAATTGATTGGAGACTTAGAGAAACAGGGTGTAAAACAGGAAAGTTGAAACTAATCATCATAACGCATGGAGATTTCGATCATACTGGAAATGCAGCATATCTTCGACAAAAGTATGAAGCTAAAATTGCGATGCACAGTGATGATGTAGAAATGGCAGAAAAAGGGGATATGTTTTCCAATCGCAAGCGACCCAATATTCTTATACAAAAGATCGTACCAATGCTCTTTGGTTTTGGAAGAAATGAAAGATTCAAACCAGACATCTTGATTGAAAACGAATATGAACTATCTCAACATGGAATTAACGCTAAAGTAATTTCCATACCAGGCCACTCAAAGGGATCGATCGGGATATTGATGGAAAATGGAGAATTATTTTGTGGAGACCTTTTTGAAAATCCAGATGTGCCTCAGCTTAATTCCATCATGGATGACATTGCCGCAGCTAAAGAAAGTGTTGAGATTTTGAAAAGATATGAAATAAAAACGATATACCCGGGTCACGGAGAACCATTCACACTGGAGCAATTGAAAGAGCAAATTGATAACCTTTAAATGATTGAGGTAAATTAATGAATTTTGATCCAACAATAATAACCCCGACGGCAATTTTTATGGCATTATTAGCTCCGGCTATGTGGGGCTCGTGGTTTATCTGCCTAAAATTTTTAGACAAAGATTCCGTTGAAGGATTTTATATAATCTTATTCACAACCTCAATGGTATTGGTTTGGGGTATCAGTTTTATTCTGGATGGTCCCGCACTAATTGATAACATCATTGACGTATTGGCAGTAGACCCTTCACGTGTATATGTATCTTTTATTTGTGGTGTGTTATATGTGACAGGCATACTGTTTTCTTTACGGGTGATTAATATCATTGGTCTTTCATTATCACAACCTGTTCAATCTTCCATCAATGTTATTGGTGGCACCGCAATATCTGCTTTGATCGGCGGTATCCCTGCGAACATTTCAATTACTCGATTAGTCGTTGCCGTAACCTTTTTACTTTTAGCGGTCCTGCTATCTTTAGCAGCGGGCCGTATTCGTGACCTCGCTCAGGAAAAGCAGAAAATTAAAACAGGACTTTCGCGTGATTCAAGGGATATCAAGAAAGCGATGGTTTTTATAGTCATCGCTTCAATCTTAACACCCGCATATTCTACCGGTCTCTCCTATGGTTTGAAATCCATCACACAACCAAATGGTTTGGCCGTGATGCCATTTATGGCAGTTTTATGCACAGGCGCTTTTACTGGCGCCATATTAACGTCCAGTATTATTCTCACTATTAGTAAGCAGTGGTATGTCTTCTATAAAAACGGTTGGAAGATCTATGAATTGGGTATTATCTCTGGTCTGGCTCACTATGGCGGTAATATCATTCATGCCTTCGCAACTCGTAGCCTGAGCACAGTTGTGTCATGGCCTCTTGGTCTTACAGCTGGCTTATGGACTCAAATGTGGGGAGTAAAATTCGGCGAATTTAAAGGTGCACCAAGGAAAGCCTATGCTTTGCTTTCAATGGGTGTTATTTGCTATCTAATCGGTGCTTTTACTATCGCTAATGTCTTATGATCATAAAACGTGGTTCCACCTAAGGCTCGGAAATAATCCCACACTTTATTGGTCTTAATCTCCTTCTTTACTTTCTGTCATCGCGCAGCATACGCTTGGGGTATTTCGAGAAACACGAAGTGTGGCGTAGTAATCTCCTGCTCTTATGGATGTAGAAACCAGGATATTTTCTTATTCTCTTTGATTCTACAGTGTAAATAGCCGGAGATCGCGACGCTGTGCTCGCCTCTCCTTTGATGATCTATGTAAAAAGACCTTTGAGCTCACCACCGGTGAACTGAAAGCCTGTTCTGGTGCTACGAGCCGTGGATCCTCACCTTACACTCTTATGGAAGGATTAATCTCTCCTTGTCTCGTATGCACCTTGATGGTGCTACGAGCCGTGGATCCTCGCCTTCCACTCTTGTGGAAAGCTCGGATGGTACAATTTTTGGGGTGCGGCACGAACACAAGAGATATAATACTCACAAGAGCATCCGAAGATTCATACATACAAAAAAGGCTTGTTGAGGATCAGTTATTATGAAAGTAATCATTTTAGCAGGTGGTTTAGGGACTCGCTTAAAAGAAGAAACTGTCGTGAAACCCAAACCTATGGTTGAGGTAGGGGGGCATCCCATCATATGGCACATAATGAATATCTACGCGTCCCAGGGGTTCAATGAATTCGTTATTGCCTTAGGATATCGGGCAGAAATGATCAAAGATTATTTCATTAATTATCGATACCACCGCCAGAGCCTTACAGTTGAATTAGAAAAGGGCAATGTGATTGTCTATGATGGGGACATTGAAGATTGGACTGTTCACCTGGTGGATACGGGAGATAGAACACAAACCGGGGGGCGCATCAAGCGGCTTGCAGACTACATCGGTAATGAACGCTTTATGCTTACATATGGCGATGGCGTGAGTAATATTAACCTTAATAAATTACTTGACTGCCATGAAAAGCATGGGAAGTTAGCCACTCTTACAGCTGTTCGGCCACCTGCCAGATTTGGCGGGTTGAAATTTAATGGTGACCTGGTAGAAGAATTTGCGGAAAAATCACAAACAGGGGGGGGCTGGATCAATGGAGGATTCTTTGTGCTTGAACCGCAGGTTTTGGATTATATCGAAGGAGATGGCACGGTATGGGAACGGGGGCCCCTTGAGGACCTGACAAAAGATGAACAGCTGGTCGCCTACCGCCACGAAGAATTTTGGCAGTGTATGGACACTATGAGAGATGTGCAGCTATTAGATAATTTATGGTCCCAGGGAGGCGCTCCATGGAAAGTATGGTAAATGAAGATTTTTGGTTAGACCGGCCTGTTTTGGTGACAGGCGGGACGGGATTATTGGGCGGTTGGCTTGTGCAGCGATTAGCGGGGGTTGGCGCAGATATTACCTGCCTGGTAAGGGACTGGGTTCCGCAGAGTGAGCTTGTCAGAAGCGGTTTATTTTCACAGGTGAAGGTTGTCAGGGGGGATATTCGCGATATCCACGTGTTAGATCGTATATTGAGCGAATATGAGATCGATACAGTGTTTCACCTTGCCGCTCAAACGATCGTTACCATTGCTAACCGCAATCCACTTCTCACACTTGAATCTAATATTGCCGGCACATGGAACCTACTGGAAGCTTGCCGGCGGAACACAAAAGTTAAGCAAATTGTTGCCGCTTCATCAGACAAAGCGTATGGCGATCAAGAGGATTTACCCTACGATGAAAATACTCCCCTGCAGGGCCAGCACCCATATGATGTAAGCAAATCCTGCGCGGACCTGGTCAGCCATATGTACGCAAAAAGTTTCGAGCTTCCTGTTTGCGTCACGCGCTGCGGCAATTTTTACGGAGGCGGTGACCTGAATTGGAACCGCATCATTCCGGGCACTGTGCGCTCTATACTTCGCGGCCAGGCGCCCATCATCCGCTCTGACGGAAAATTTATCCGCGATTATTTCTATGTGGAAGATGGCGCGAATGCCTATATGGTATTGGCGGAAAAGATGGCCAACAAACGAAAATTGAAAGGAGAAGCTTTCAATTTTTCAAATGAGCTGCAGGTATCCGTTCTTAACCTTGTAGAAAAGATCTTGAAATTAATGAAATCTGATCTACAGCCGGTTATTTTAAACGAAGCCAGCAACGAAATCCGCCACCAATACCTGAGTGCCGCAAAAGCGCGCAAGAAGTTGAATTGGAAGCCATTATTTACACTTGATGAGGGATTGGATAAGACGATTAAATGGTATCAAGAATTCTTCCGAACACACAAAGAATAATCATTATAAGCATTTGGGAGATTAATGAATGAGTCGAGCAAATGAATTGCGGCAGGAAATATTAGATCTTGTTCGCCAATACAGCCGGGAAAAATTTGCTAAAAAGCCCTTTGATCCGCAGCACAGTTTATTGCATTACGCGGGGCGGGTTTTTGATGAACAGGAATTGGTCAACCTGGTTGATGCCTCTCTTGACTTTTATCTCACAACCAACCGGTACGCGGAGCAATTCGAAGCTGAATTTGCAGATTATTTCAATTTGTCTAATGCGCTGTTGGTCAATTCAGGTTCTTCCGCAAATCTGATCGCTTTATCATCTCTCACATCGTCTCAGCTTGGTGAGCGGGCTTTGAAACCAGGAGATGAGGTGATCACTGTCGCGGCAGGATTCCCAACAACAGTTGCCCCAATTGTACAGAACCAGTTAGTCCCTGTCTTTGTGGATGTGAACCTGGGGGATTACACCGCCATTCCAGAGCGCCTTATGGACGCGATTTCTCCGAAGACGCGGGCCATCTTTATGGCACACACATTAGGAGTGCCTTTTAACCTCGATGTGGTCATGGGCCTCGCCGAGGAAAATGATCTGTGGGTGATTGAAGATAATTGTGACGCACTCGGGTCACGCTACCGAGACCGCCTCACGGGGACGTTTGGACATATCGCAACCGTATCATTTTACCCCGCTCATCACATCACCATGGGAGAGGGCGGCTGCGTGATCACTGATGATGACCAGCTCGCCCGCATCGCGCGTTCCTTTCGTGATTGGGGCCGGGACTGCTACTGCGCTGGAGGAGAAAGCAACACCTGTGGCAAACGATTCAGCCAGCAGTTCGGTTCACTTCCATCCGGGTTTGACCATAAATATGTCTACAGCCATATTGGCTACAACCTTAAGCTGACAGATATGCAGGCCGCGGTTGGCTGTGCGCAGCTGGAGAAGCTGGACAAATTTATTCAAAAAAGAAAAGAAAATTACCGGAAGATCTATAAGATGCTGACCCCATATGCTGACCGATTGATCCTGCATACTGCTTCCGAGCACTCCGATCCATCCTGGTTCAGTTTTGTTATCACAGTTCGTGATGAAGCTGAATTCTCGCGTAATGAAATAACTCTTTTCCTTGAAAATAACCATATTGAAACCCGGAATCTGTTCAGCGGAAACTTGCTCAGGCATCCCGCGTTTGAACATATCGAAAGGCGGATAGTGGGCGGTTTAGAGAATACAGATAAGATCATGAATGATTCATTTTTCATCGGCGTATACCCGGGCATCGGCGAAGCGGAATTGGATTATCTCGATTCTACATTCCAAAGATTCTTTGATGGGGAAAGGTAAGTTTGCCCGTTCCGCGAAAATTTCGGTGTGAGGTTTCCAGGGTCATTGACCATGGGGAACGCGTGTACTCCATTTTTCTTGCACCAGAAAAGCGGCTCCCCAGGTTCCTGCCCGGCCAGTTCCTGCACCTGGCTTTAGATCCTTATGATCCCAGCAGCTTCTGGCCGGAATCGCGCGTGTTTTCTATTGCCAGCCCACCTTCAGACCAACACTGTGTGCGGATCACGTATGCTGTTAAAGGTAAATATACGACCCGCATGGAGAAAGAACTTATCGAGGGGAAAGAAGTATGGGTGAAATTACCTTATGGCGAGTTTGTTATTAACAACAGCTGTGATGTAGTCCTGTTTGCCGGCGGGACGGGTGTTACTGCCTTCTCCGCCTATCTTGATCAATTAGAGAGCGACCATGCAAACTCTATTTCCGTTTTTTATGGCGCGCGTAATCTTGATTTATTGATATACAGATCAATGATTAATCGTAAAGTTGAAACCTGCCCTGAACTGCACGCCTGGTATTTTTCTGAAGATGGACATCCGCAAAAAGATCATGAGGTGAAAGGGGTACTTTCTGTAAAGTCGGCTTTTGAACGCCTGGATAAACCTTTGGAAAAGGAATATTATCTATCAGGCCCTCCGGGTATGCTGCAGGCTTTGCGAGAAGACTTAGTCCAGCGTCGCATCAGTTCTGACTTGATAAAAATAGATTCGTGGGAATGAAAATAAAGTATAATTTTAATTTACGCTTCAAACATGCGTGAAAAAGGATTTACACGAAAACCTATGAATTCTAGAGGTCTATATGAACACAAATACCCTGAGCCCCAGAGCTGCGGATGCCTATCAGGCCGCTGTCAAAACACAGTTTGCCGCACTAAAACAAATCAACCAGTTTGAAGAACTAATAGCGCGCAGCATTCGATTGGAAGACCATAAAGGCTATTTGTTGTGCGTAAGCGAGCTGCATGCGGATGATAATATCGCAATCGCCAGACTGGCCAAGTGGCGGAGGGAGGCGATTTCTTTTCGCGATTCATTCAAGCCCACGTTCGACAGCACAAGGCGGTGGCTGCGAAAGCTGGTGCTTGATGTTCCCGATAGAATATTGTTTTTTGTTCTTGATCGGCATGGAAATGCTATCGGCCACCTGGGCTTTGCCCATGCTATGAACGACCAGGGTCTGATGGAGGTGGATAACGTCATCCGTGGTGTCAAAGATGTAGAGCCCGGTATCATGTCGCTCAGCACGCAGGCTTTGCTCCACTGGGCGGTTCAGACCCTCTCGCCCCAGGGTTTTCACTTGAATACCCTTGATGATAATACCCACGCTGTTGACTTCTACACCCGCCTCGGCTTCAAGATCAGCGAGAAAAAGCCCCTGCGCAGCATTGAAGAGGATGGCGTAACAAAACTAGTACCGCAGACTGAAGACGACAAAAACCCTCCAGACAACTACGTTGTCTGTATGGACTATATTCCGCCGGCCTCTTCCGATGACACCGCGACGGGCCCGCGCCTGAAAGCCTGAGCCAGGCAACCAAAGAAAATGGACTTTGTTCACTATGTCATTAACTATTAGCCGCAGATCCAGTGATATTGTCCAATCTGAAATCCGGAACATGTCGATCGAGTGTGACCGGGTAAACGGCATCAACCTGTCACAGGGTATTTGCGATCTGGAATTGGCTTTGCCGGTTCAGCAGGGTGCTGAAGATGCTATTAACCAGGGGCAAAACCATTACTCGCGCTATGATGGCACGCCAGAACTGCGCGAAGCTATTGCCCGCAAGATGCGGCAGTACAACCACATTCAGATCGACCCAGAACAGAATGTTATTGTCTCGGGTGGTTCCACGGGCGCCTTTTATTCAGCCTGTCTCGCATTGCTCAATCCAGATGATGAAGTCATCTTATTTGAGCCTTACTATGGCTATCACGTCAATACCTTGCTCGCCGCCGATGCTGTACCGGTCTATGCTACTTTAAAGCCTCCCAATTGGGACTTTGATCCTGACGAGCTGGAACGGGTGGTTACGCCCCGCACCAAGGGCATCATGATTAACACGCCTGCCAACCCCAGTGGTAAGGTCTTCTCGCGTGCCGAGCTCGAATGGCTGGCAGACTTTGCGGTGAGGCACCAATTATTTGTGTTTACCGACGAAATCTACGAGTATTTTGTCTACGATGGGAGGGAACACATCAGCCCTGGCTCACTGGAATCCATTGCCGATCAGACCATCACCATTTCGGGCTACTCTAAAACCTTCAGCATCACTGGCTGGCGGATCGGGTATGCGGTCTGTCATAAAGACTGGGCACAGATGATTGGCTATATTAATGACCTGGTATATGTCTGCGGCCCAACCCCTCTGCAGGCGGGGGTAGCCCGTGGTATTAACGAATTGACACCCGACTATTACGCAGGTCTGTGCAACGAATATTTTCAGAAGCGCGAAACAATCTGCCGCGCCTTGACGCAGGTTGGCCTTACTCCCAATATACCTCAAGGCTCTTACTATGTTCTGGCTGATGCCAGCCAGCTGCCCGGAGCAACCAGCAAGGAAAAAGCTATGTATCTGTTAAACCGGACAGGTATAGCCACTGTGGCCGGTAGTGCCTTTTATGCCAGCACTCAGGGAGAAAATCAAGTGCGAGTATGTTTCGCAAAATCAAAAGAAGTCCTGGAGGAGGCCTGCCAACGGCTGCAGCAGTTGTAGAGTACAATCTACGCTGGCTCGACCGTTTCCATTAAAAAATCTCAATCCGACAGCAACAAGGAGACCACTATGAATAAAAAAATTGCTTTTGCCGGCCCATCTATCACACAAAAAGAAATTGATTTCGTCGTAGACGGCGTCACAAATGGTTTCTACGAAACCTACGACATGCACATACGAAAGCTGGAGAAGACCGTCTGTGATTATCTGGGCATGCGCTACGGCATAGCTACTCACTGTTGTACCCTGGCCTTACACCTGGCTTGCGTCACCCTGGATTTGAAACCTGGCGATGAAGTAATCTGCACCGACTTCAGCTGGGTAGCCACCGCTTACGCCATAGCCTATACAGGCGCAACACCTGTCTTTGTGGATATTGATCCTGATACGTGGTGTATTGATCCTGCTGCAATTGGCCCGGCGATAACCGACCGCACAAAGGCTATTATGATGGTTCATTCTTTTGGCTATCCCGCCCGGATGGACGAAATCATGGCCATTGCCCGTGAGCACAATCTTTACGTCATCGAAGATGCGGCGCCGTCATTGGGCGCGGAATACAAGGGCCAGAAGACCGGCACCTTTGGCGACATCGGCTGCTTCAGCTTTCAGGGCGCTAAGATCGCTGTCAGCGGCGAAGGCGGCATCTTGGTCACGAATGACGAAACGCTCTACAAACGAGCCAATTTATTAGCCAACATGGGCCGCACCGATTCACAGGCTGTGTTTTGGTCCGATATACTCGGGTACCAATATACTATTGGTAATCTATCCGCTGCTCTGGCGCTGGCGCAGGTGGAACGCATTGAGGAACTTATAGCCATGAAAAGACAGATTTTCGATTGGTATGACGAGCGATTAAAGGATGTGCCCGGCATCAAGATCATCCGCGAGAAGCCCAACTGCAAAAGCAACTACTGCTATCCGTCAATTCTGCTGGAAGACAGCATCCCCGCTGATCGGGATACTGTTCTGAAGAAGCTTAAGGAATTGAACGTGCATTGCCGGCCAGGTTTTCCACAGATGAGCAGGTTCCCGGTCTTTGAACAGCGCTTTCCAACTCCTGAAACGAAAAAGGTGGCTGAACGCGGAATTTCTTTGGCTTCGGCCGCCAATCTGGTTGAGGAGGACATTGATTTCGTGTGCCGGAATATTTTGGCTTTTATTAAAGCCTAGACTCTTTTAAATTTCATATTATCTAACATGGGATTGAAGTGAATCAACTATTTACTGAATGCATCTACCAAATTGCAATCATGTATTATATGCTTAGATGCGCGCCGCAAGGAACACAATGACTTTCATTAGTATTGTCACCCCTTGTTATAACGAATCGGAAAATGTCGAGGAGCTCTGCCGTCAAATTAAAGAAATTACGGCAGGAATTTCCGATATTGAATATGAGCATATATTTATTGACAATGCTTCCGATGATGGGACAGTTCCTATACTGAGGCGGTTAGCAAAAGAGGATAAGCGGATCAAGGTTATTCTCAATACGCGCAATTTCGGACCTGTCCGCTCGCCTTATTACGGCCTTCTGCAGTGTACTTCGGAAGCGACAATTGTGATGTCTTCCGATTTGCAGGATCCTCCCGCGCTTATCCCCCAATTCATTAAAAAGTGGAAGGAAGGCTATAAAGTAGTAATGGGGGTAAAAACTGAAAGCGAAGAATCACCGATTGTCTATGCTCTGCGAACCTTTTATTATTGGCTCTTACGGACCTTTTCAGAAGTCGATCTGGTGGCTCATGCCACTGGTTTTGGGCTTTATGACCAGGTAATCATTCAAAAGCTGCGCACGCTCGAAGACTCTTATCCATATTTCCGGGGGCTGATGGCCGAACTGGGTTATGAACAGGCAACCATCGCCTATAAACAGCCCAAGCGAGTGAGCGGGGTCTCGAAGGCAGATTTTTATACCTTATATAACTTGGCGATGTTAGGCCTCAGAAGCCATTCCCGGTTGCCGCTGCGGTTGGCAGGAATGATCGGCTTCCTCTCGTCTTTGATTAGCTTTGTGATAGGTATGGTTTATCTGATATATAAGTTGATCGATTGGCAGAATTTTTCATTAGGAATAGCACCAGTAACGGTGGGGTTGTTCTTCTTCGCTTCGGTACAGCTTATCTTTCTTGGGGTTATCGGAGAGTATATTCGGGCGATTTACACACAGGTACTTAGGAGACCGCTAGATGTTGAACAAGAAAGAATTAATTTCTAGTATGGATAATAGTAATCAGGAAGAAGTTGTCTCTTCAAGAAAAATTGCGGAGAGAGCTTTGAAATTTGTCAACAAAATATGGTCTATCCGATTTTTTCGGTTCCTATTTGTAGGTGGAATCAACACACTTTTTGGTTACTTTATCTTTTCGATCTTTATTTTGCTTCAAATCCATTATTCAATCGCCTCATTGTTAGCGACAATTCTTGGCGTTATATTTAATTATTTTACAACCGGTAGAATTGTCTTTAATAATAGTGATTCAAAACTTCTCATCAAGTTTTTTGGAGTCTATGGGATCACTTACTTGATCAACCTTTTGTTTTTAAAGATATTTAATGACCACCAAGTAAATATGCTCGTTGCAGGTGCAATTCTCATTTTTCCTATGGCGTTTTTGTCTTACTTTCTCAATAAAACTTTTGTGTTTAAGGCGAAAAACGACAAAATTATTAAATGAGTCTATTTATTCCGCGTTATCAATAAATTGGTTACCAGCAAATTGATACCCCGTGCTGGAATTCCGGGGAAATCTGAAAAAGCTGATAACCTTTATCACATCTGATTGAATGGTGGATGATGATGACATCATTTACGTTCTGCTTCTGAACCCGGATAGCAGCATCCAGGTTCAGATACACCATCTCTCAACCTTGTTATATAATTTGGAATAATTGAATTCTGGGGCAGGAAGTTCGAAAATTATTTTACGTGTTTAGCTCAGGAGAGAACCATGGCAGGAAACAAAAAATTCAAATTACTGAAAGGCCCATGGAAGAACCTGGTTGTTTCTTCCCTTTTATCCATCCCCATCACTTCAACAGTCTATTTTTGGATTTTACAACCAACCAACTTTATAAGCAAACGGTATATTGCAGCAGCCATTCTTCTATGGGTTGTTCTAACAGTTGGAATCTTTTATTTGCTGCGACGAATCAAGCAAAGAATAGCATCGTTTGATCAGAAGTTTTTCTTTATTACCATGCTCTTATGCATAATAACGGCTTTTTTCCTTGGATACTTCATAATTGGTTTAGAAAACACACCATATAACCTATTCATCCTGCCAAAACACAGCCTGGTAATTGAAAACGCCAGCGATAATGAAGACGATGTAATAGAACTTATTTTCCTAAATTCGGGTTTGGGAGATGAAAGTTTTTCAAAATTTATTATAAGTGGAAACTGGATGAGTGTAGGAAGTTCCCTGATTGCACAAGGAACACAAGAAGCTTCTTTGCATTATGAAGGCTGGCTGGTAGACAAACCAGTGCTGGGTTTCCAGGCACAGCCTGATGGCGGGCGCGTTAATATTCATTGGGATGGGCAATTTGAACAAGTCTCCCTTTATTCATCTTTACCACATGAAAAGCAGGTTACTCAAACGATTGAAAATCCGATATCTAACAAACTACCGGTATTAATCATGGGAGTATTATCCATGGCAATCGTACTATTGTCTTTGATTTTGCTGCTTACAAAAACCTCAATATCATCCATAGTATCTGTCAGTTTTCTAATATCCTATTTGTTGTTCTTTATCTATCCAGTGTTTTTGAATTCAGCTCGCGTTATGCAGTTCTTTTCTTATGTGCCAATAGGGAATCCAATCGGATTAGATTTATATTCTATCCTCCAAAACGTAAAGGAATTACTTTCTTCTCCAGTATACACAAAAAATCTTCCATATCCACCTTTTGTATATATGTTTTTCACACCGTTAACTTTTTTAGATCGTAATACAGCATACGGTGTATTCACAATCGTGAGTATTCTCTGTTATTTCTTTATCACACTAATATTTCCGATTAAGGCAGGTAAAAAAAGCAGTGTTCCTTCATTATTAATGTTGATCCTTGTAACGGGTTTATTCTCTTTTGGATTCCAATTTGGACTTGAGCGGGGACAGTTCGATTTGATCACAATATTTTTATGCTTCCTGTCAATTTATATATTTCATCATCACAAGAAACATCGATTTTGGGCATATGTCTTCTTTACGATGTCCGTCCAGCTAAAAATTTACCCAGCAATTTTTATATTTATGTTCATCGACGATTGGAGAGATTGGAGGGGTAATATAATCAGATTCTTTAGCCTTGGAGCGGCCAGTATTTGTGCATTATTTATCTTAGGGTTCAACACTTTTCAAAATTTTTTAAATTCAATGACAAAATTTGCCGGCAACCCGTTTGTTTCGGTTAAAAATCACTCCATACAATCTTTTATCAGACACCCTCCTGAATATAGGCCAATAGGTATATTTTTCGAAAACCCAAATAGAGTTGAAATTGTAATTTTAGTTATCGTTTTTATTTTGTTCATATTAATTCTTTCTCAGGCATATCGACAAAAATATGCTGGCATAAACCCTTACTTATTACTTGCCTGTACACTGATTGCATTACTGTTTCCTACGACCAGCCATGATTACACGTTATCATTTCTTGCCGCCCCAATCGCAATTCTGTTTACTGATAGGAAAATGATCAACCTGGCCGAAGAACGGATAAAACCATTCTTTGCGCAACTGCTGCTCTATTTTTCAATTGCATATTCTTCAACGCTGTTTTCATATACCAATAAACCATCACCAATCCAAAATAATTTTCCTGCGTTGATGATGATGCTGATTATTTTGACCGTTTTCTCTTTTTCGACCAATTTGGATTCAACGATGGAGCATAAAAAAAAGAAGAATTAGCTTCTTCTCTTGGATTAAGTTATATTTAATTTGCAGGAATTTTTTTAGTCTTGATGGGAATATTATTCAGTACTTTTCATACGTCTTCTAATCTTCCGCTAGTCATCTTTCCGTTTACCAGTTTACTCTCTACCCTGTGGTGGTATTGTTGGTTGGGGTCTGAAAAAACTTCTACAATAACTGGTGGCACTGCACTGTTTAATATTTCTGCAATCTTTTCCAGTTCACCATCTTTTATATAAAAATAAGGTAAATCGTATGCATTCGCAATTTTCTCTAAACAAGGCATAGTAAATCCGCTTGATGGATCAGCACCTGTCAATCTGCCGAAGTGTTTCATCTGGCTCTGCCTTATGCTGAGATAGCCGTTGTTGTTGGTGATAAATATGATGATTGGCAAGTTCAACCTTCTGACAGTTTCCAATTCTTGAATGTTCAAATGAAAACCGCCATCCCCTTCAATGTGTAATATACGTTTACCTGTGGCTAAAGCTGCTCCGATCGAGTGGGGTAGTCCCGCCCCCATTTCTCCAAGCACAAAATTTGTGGCAAACTGCTGACCTTTTTTAACTTTCCATGTCTGTAGGGCGACAATCACTGTCATCCCTGAAGTACAAGGGTTAATAATATCGTCGGGTTGACTGGCTTTGTTTAGTGCCTCAAAATATTTATATAAATCAACCATCAACCACCTTTAATAATTCATCTATGAATTTATTAATATCATTGTTCACTTTTATATAATCAGAAGGCAAGCGGTCTAATTCCGCTTGATCAATATCCACTACTACCTTTACTGCTCGTGGAGCAAATAGTTCTCTGTTGTATGCAGTAAGACTATCATCAACTCGTGCACCCATTATCACCAGTAAATCGGCTTGCTGCATTTTCTTATTCGCTTCAGGTTGTGCAACCAGTCCAGGCCTACCAGCGTTCAACGGATGATCATGAGGTATTAAATCAATCGCGCGCCATGACAGCATGACTGGTATTTGTAATTTCTCAATAAACCCTATGAACTTTTGTCGGTACAGCGCACAGCCATGTCCTGCATAGATATAAGGATTTTTTGATTTTCTGATTAGATCTTTTATCTGGTTCATATCACCATACTCTGCACATCTAATGGAATATCAAGCCAAACAGGACCTTGCCTTGATTTTTGCGCAACTTCTATGAGTCCTGATATTAGTTCCAGCATAAGCTCTTGACTACAAACTTTTTCGGGTTTATCCAGAATAATGGCTTTCTTTGTGATAGGTTCAACCATACTGATAATATCCAATTCCTGAACACCGTTGAAACGCTGTTCTCGTGTTTTCATCTGGTATGTATTGACCTGCCCTGATATGAACAGCACAGGCATGGAATTACACCAGGCAGAAGCGCAGCCAGTAATAGCATTTGTCCCCCCTGGCCCAGATGTAACCAAACACACACCTAACCCTTTAAACTGCGCGTACGCCTCAGCCGCAAACGATGCCGCTTGTTCATGCATGCAGTTTATTGGTGTTATTCCTTCTGTATACCCCATACTGTCGTTTAAATGCATCGCACCGCCGCCAGGTACATAAAACACATGTTGTATGTATTTAGCAAGATATTGGAATAAGTAATCAGATAATTTCAAATCACATCCTCACAATTGGCTCTAATCAAAACTTTATTATACACTCCATTCAACCGGCGTCCTCGTAATTCTGCACTGCAAGTGATGCGGCCACTAATAAGTTTATGAAGATCTATTGCTTGATAACGCGCATTATTTTTCACAGACAACCCTGGTTAATTGATGTTCTAATTCAATACTGATTTCCCTGTGTATGTAAATACTCTATCAACAGCTGTATAGGGATTTTTAAGACCTGTCATTTCCGCGACTGCCATGAAGATAATTGAATTGGGAATTCTAGAACCAATCAGGTTAAAATCACCAATAAAATTTTTAGCTTGTTTCAGCAGGATGGTAAAATTTTATTATGTGGAAGATTTATTCCTTGAGAGTATTTTATATATGTTAATTCAGACATTTAGTGCAACGGATGAGGAGATAAAATCATTCG
>CAZBCD010000031.1:0-15236 GCA_964490205.1 uncultured Pelolinea sp.
CCCCGAAATGGGTATATTATCTCCTTCTTTTTCCTGATTTTTCCACACCCTCTAAAGCAGTTCCCCGTCCCCAAAAACCGGGGAACTTTTCTAATCTAATTTTCATTTATATAATAAGTATATGGAGGTGTATATGAAAAAAATTAAGTGTATTGTTATAGTGTTGGGTATCTTTTCGTTTGTATTAAGTTCCTGCTCGGGTTCAGGTGTATCGGCAGGTGGGCAGACTGCTGAGGTGGCAGTGATCACGGTAACTGGTTCCGGTCAGGTGTATGTGGTTCCGGATATGGGTTACATTGATATCGGTGTTCGCTCACGGGGTGCAACAGTGATTGAAGCGATTGCGATTAACAACGAGCAGGCAAACGCGATCCAGGCCGCATTGGTGGAGCAAGGCGTTGAAGTAGAAGATATCCAGACATCCAACTTCAATGTGTACCAGCAGACTGATTACGATTATCAAGGGAATCCAGCAAGTACATACTATTCGGTTGAAAACACTGTATATGTGACTGTGCGCCAATTGGAAAGCTTGGGTAAAGTATTGGATGCTGCCGCGAGAAGCGGAGCGAATAATATCTATGGAGTCAATTTTGACATACAGGATAAGTCTGAGGCACAATCCACCGCCCGAAAATTAGCAATTCAGTCTGCCCAAGCGCAAGCACAAGAACTGGCACAAGCGGCTGGGGTTGAACTGGGAGACCTGATTTCCATAATTTCTTCATCAATTTCAACGACACCTTTTTATGGATATGGTATGGGAGGAGGTGGTGGGATGGTGGAATCAGTTCCGATCTCATCAGGCCAAATGCCGATCAATGCCCAAGTGGAAATGACATTCGCGATCAAATAAACACAAACGCCGCAGATTTCTGCGGCTTTCTTTTTTTTACATAAAGAAAAATACAATAAGATAATATGCGATTGGACCTGCCAACAACGATGTGTCGAGCCGGTCTAATATTCCACCATGGCCGGGAATGATATTTCCGGTATTCTTGCGATTGAATCGACGTTTGAAGATGCTTTTTGAAAGATCGCCGAGTGGAGATAGTATGCCGGTGATGCATCCAATGAGTGTGCTGGCAGTTATCGTGATGGCCGGTACATAAACATTAACGATCAACCCAAGCGCGTAACCGACTAATATTGAAAAAAAAATACCACCGAGATACCCTTCGATCGTTTTATTCGGGCTTAGGTTTGGAGCCAATTTATGTTTTCCGAATAGGCTTCCGACGAAATATGCCCCTGCATCACCAATAGCAGTCGGGAAGATGCTTATCATTATCCAAAATAATCCATTGGGAAGAAAACGGACCTTGATCAGATAGCTTCCCAGATATGTGATAAATAGTAGTGCTGCCATTACAATTGTAAGGTCGAAAGCGGCGGTTTTTTCATAGCGTCTATAGTTTAGGATAGCAAATATGAGAACAAAGAAAATGGTGAAAGCATATACAAGGGATGTGAGCATAGGATCATCAAGGTACATGACAGATATGATACCTACTGTTCCCAACACCAGCGGGTAAGGATTAGGATGGTATCCTCCTTTGATGAACAGATCGACGAATTCCCAGGCCGCGCCTGATAAGATGATAGCGACACCAGCGATAAATATCCATCCTCCAGCAATAACCAGGGATAAACTAATAGTGAGGAGTATTAAAGCACTAACGGTGCGTTTAACCAGCATATGATTGGCCTGAATCTTTTCTATTCCGCCCTCCGTAACGCCTTTTGCGGTTTCCAAAATCAATGATGGCTTCCATTAATTGATCTCGGCCAAAATCAGGCCACAGTATGGGCGTGAAATACCATTCCGAGTAAGCACTTTGCCAGATGAGGTAATTAGATGTGCGCATTTCTCCAGAAGTGCGAATGACCAGATCGGGTTCTGGAGATTGATGGGTGAAAAGAAATTTACTGAAGATCTCTTCGTTGATCTCGTCGGCTCTAATTCCTTCCTCAATCACGCGTTGGACGACGTAAATTATCTCATCCCGCCCACCATAATTCCAGGCGATGTTCATGACCAAACGATCATTATTTTGGGTAAATTGGATAGCTGAATTGATCTGTTTCTGAATCTTCGGATCTAATTTTTCTAAACGACCGATATGCCGTAAGCAGACACCCTGCTGATGCAGTTCTTCTATTTCCTTCTCTAAAACATCCGCTAAGATCTGTAATAAGCCATCAACTTCATCCTGCGAGCGTTTCCAATTTTCTGTCGAAAAGGCATACACTGTCAGGTATTTAACCCCAAATTCCACACATGCTTTTATGATGTTTCTTAGGTTCTCCGTACCGGCGCGATGGCCGGCCATCCGCGGAAGGTGCTTTTTCTTTGCCCATCGCCCATTACCATCCATGATGATGGCAATATGGGTAGGAAGCTTATCAAATTTAATAGTTGCTTTTCTGGGGACCATTATTGGTTAGATTTCCATGATCTCTTTTTCTTTTTCAGTACCTATAGAAGTGATCTCTTCAGTGATCCTATCCGTAAGCTTTTGAATATCTTCTTCACCCCGTTTGAGATCATCTTCGGAAATAAGTTTTTCATTTTCAAATTCACGCATATCCTTGATGGCATCACGACGCACATTGCGCGCTGCCACACGTGCTTCTTCCAGACGGTTGTTGACGAATTTGGTTAATTCATGCCGGCGTTCTTCGGTGAGCACGGGCAGGTTCAAACGGATCACTTTGCCGTCATTGATAGGCGTCAGGCCGAGATCTGAGGATTGGATAGCGCGGTCAATATCCTTGATCGATCCAGCGTCAAACGGTTTGATGAGCAGTTGGCGCGGTTCAGGAACGCTGATTGTGGCTAACTGTATCAGCGGAACAGGTGATCCGTAATATTCAACGGATAATTTTTCTACTAAGCCAGGATTTGCTCTGCCGGTGCGAATACCAGCGAGATCCTCCTGCAGGGATTTAATCGCACTGCGCATTCTTCGTTCTGCATCTTGTACAGCTTCTTTAATCACATGAACCTCCTAACAAATTTTCGATTTGAAGTTAAGCATACCTTAAAAAAAATAAAATGCCATCACGAAGGAAAATAACCCAACATAGTTTTGATTAATTAGAACAAATATGCTATAATAATAGCAGAGTGATTGGAGGTGTATGAAGGAAGGATTGTTGTGGTATGACAACCAGGGAAATGTAGACCTAAGGGAACGGATTACGTCTGCGGTCAAATTCTTTGAATCAAAATATGGCTATTTACCGAAGAAGTGCTTTGTAAATCCGGCTGCTCTCGAAAAACCCCTGGAAATGGATAGGAAGATCAAAGTTTTACCCAACGACCGCGTGATAGTCAATCATATCTGGTTAGAGTTTTCATCCGAATAAACACATCAGTTCTAAGCAACCCCTTTATCAGCAGTAGCGACAGCAATTGCGGCTGCTGTTTTTTTTGTATGGGTGATACTGATCGACCACTGTTTTATATGAAGCACTCTTGCTTTTTCTTGCGCCTTGTTGAGCAAAGTTACTTTGGGTTGGTTACTATGTGTATGTGAGATGGTGATGTCCTGCCAACTGATCGGTCCGATTCCGCAGCCAAGTGCTTTCGCGACTGATTCTTTTACGGCAAATATTCCGGCGGCTTTATTAAAGGAATCCCCAATGTAATCCAATTCTTCAGATGTGAAAACGCGTAAATAAAATCTTTTGCGTATCGCTGGATCAAGTTCGGAAAAACGGTTTATATCAACCAAATCAATGCCGCTAAAAATTATAGGTTTCACTTGATCTCCTCACCAGGCCCAGCGCTGGCAATCACCAATCGATCCGGATGTAAATATCTTTGAGATGCCGTGAGAATCTGCTTTGCTGTGGTCGATTTAATTAACCCAGTATATTTTTGGTAGTAATCGAGTCCAAGCTTGAATCGTTGCATTGACAAGATAGCATTTGCCAACCCGGCATTGGATTCCAGCGATATTGGCATGCGTCCGATAAGAAGGGATTTGGAATTATCCAGCTCCTGATCGGTTACAGGCGACTTCACAAATTGCTTTATTTCCTCCCGGATAAGATCAATGGTTTTTTCAACATTCTCAAAGTTAACCCCAGCTGAGAAATTCCATGTACCCACATCTGACCAGGCACTAACACTACTTGATGCATAATAGGCCAAACCAGACTTTGAGCGAACGACTTTCCCTATTCTGCCCATAAGACCGAATTGCCCAAGTATGTTATTGCCAATAGATACAGGTATATAATCGGAAGAAGTCCGAACGGGGCTGAAACAACCAATCAGCAGGTCTACCTGGCTTTTCCCTTCTATGAAGCTGTGCTTTCTGATGATGTTGGTAGGTGGAGGAGGGATCAACGAGTTTTTTGATTGAGCGGTAGTATCTACATTCCAGGTAGAAAAATATTTTTCAGATAGATCGCGGATCTCCTGTCCGTCAACTGCTCCAGCAATAACAATGATCATATCAGCAGGTGAATAAACATGGTAGTGGAATTGATTAATATCTGATCTGTTGATAGATTGTATTGTTTCAATGTATCCATCAATCGGCTGCCCATATGGATGATCGGGGAAAAGATACCGGTCAAGCAACAGTGATGCCATCTCGGAAGTATCCTGATCACGAATGGTGAGCCCGGCGGTCAATTGATTCTGCAACCGTCCAACATATTCTTGATTGAAGGATGGATTCTGTAAACTATCAGAAGATAAGCGGAACAATAATTCCACATCTTCCGCGAGGGCTTTTCCCCTGAACCATGCATGTTGGCTGCCGCAGCTAAATACCAGATTAGCGCCTGCGGATTCCAATTGGCCGTGAAAGTCGGAAAATGACAAATTCTTTGTTCCGCGTGAAAGAAGGTTAGCAGTAAAATGAGCCAATCCTGTTTTTTCAGATGGGTCAAGCACACCGCCACCATTTAAGATTCCGATCATGTAAATTGAACGGGAATTCAAGTTACTGAAACTGAGAACGGTTGCCCCATTTTCCAGTGTGAGTGTTGATATGGTATCTGGGCCGGGAATATATTTCATTTTTTGGCTGTCCATTGTTATCCGTTTTCCTTTTGGGATGGGCGGTAAATGCCGATTATACGGTGGCTGGGGTTAAGATACCTCTGGGCTGCCGATAAAATTCGGTTTTTTGTAATTTTTTCAAGATTACTAATGAACGTGTCGAACCAGGTGTGATCAGCAAACATGGATGAATAACCCATCCAGAACGCTTGATTGGTGATGCTTTCACTGCCATAGGCGAATAAAGCCTTAGCTTGTTTGATAGCCCGGTCAATTTCTGCTTGTGAGACAGAGTTATTTTGAATGCGATCGATTTCTTCGGTAATAGATTTGATAATCAATTGAGCATCTTTCTCAGGTGAAGTAATTGCCAGAATATCATAGAGAAAAGGATCGATGGTTGCCTGAAGACCGCCGGAAATATTGACTGAGAGGTCATTTTCAACTAATTTCCTATATAGGCGGCTTGTTTTATTCGATATACCTCCTCCGCCAAACATTGATAACGAAGCAGGACCGGTCAACAAGCTGTCCAGCACAACCAGTGAGAAGAAGTCATCATCGGTTGCCTTCGGGGCTCGGTAGGAGATCTGTACATAGACAGTGTCTCCATGGCCTTCTATTGTGATCTGCTCACTTTGGCTGATTTCATTTTCGGGTGTTACCGTAATCCGTGGTGAAAAATCTGTGACGGGGATGTCCGCATATTTTTGAGTTAGTTCTTTAACCAGATCCTCAGTATTGAAGTCTCCAGCAACCGCGAGGACAGCATTCCCCGGAGTGTAATACTGCTGATAATGGTTATATAGATCATTGCGTGAAATCGTACGCAGGTCTTGCATTTCACCAATTATCTGTTGTGCGTAAGGATGTTGATCGAAAGCAGCGGAACGGGTCGCCTCACTGAGGCGGAACATGGGATCATTTTCATTTCCCTCCCGCTCCGAGATGATAACTGTCCTTTCAAGTTCAGTCTCTTTCTGGTCAAAGACGCTATTAACCATTCGGTCTGCTTCCAGATCAATAGCAATCGAGGCCTTATCAGCAGGAAGTGTTTCGTAATAGGTCGTCCAATCCAGGTAGGTCATTGCGTTCCAGTAGCCGCCAACTTTTGATATTGCTGCGTCAAGCACATTAATCGGATATTTTGGCGTGCCCTTGAACTGCATATGTTCTACCCAGTGAGAAACCCCTGTTTTCCCGGAAATCTCATTGCGTAAACCCACTCGATACCAGATCCAATGGCTTATCAAAGGGGTGTGATGAATTTCTTTTGTGAGGATGGTTAACCCATTCTCTAAAATATGTTTATTTACCAATGAATTCATAAGATAACCAATCAGTGAAAATTTTTCAACCAGTATACATGATTTGTGTGTGAACGACTACAAGTAATTTATAAGAATGACAGCATGGAATGGGAAGGGTCCAAGAAAAGGAAAGAATCAATATCGGGAAAATACAGACTTAGTTTTCATCTGCAGGTTTGACTGATGGCTTTTGGGTTCGGGATAAAGAGCTCTGGGAATAAGGCAGCATCATAAGCATCCCTATTGCGATGAATCCCTCGGCAATCTGTACACCTCGAGCCTGCCATTCACCAAAGTAGGGAATAAATTCGGGTGTTGGATGGCTCCCTAAACCGAAAATATCCGCCAGGCCGCAAAAGACAGCAATCACATATCCTGTGCTGATCAGGCGGACTCCCAATTCCGCCGCGATGCTGAGCTGATTACCCTTCCAAAGACCGACCAGACTAAGATAACCGCCAATACAAATGAATGCTAATCCAACAAGCATGACAGCGATCTGGATGAACCCTACAACGGGACTTCGGTCTAAGAGGAATAACTCTGGCCTTGCCCCCACTATGAAAACCAAGAAACCTCCTACCGCAATAATGAGCCCAAGTTGAATGCGGCGGGGAGGAAATTTACCAGACGAGGTTTGTATATTGCCGTTTTTCCTGTTTACCATTATTCGCATTTGTATATATTACAAATGCCCTCGGGCATAAAATATATGTGTATCGCGGGTTCCCGCGGGCAGGAGGCTATTCTTCTTCTGCGTCGCCAGAAGGCGGTTCATCAGATGTTTCTTCTTCAGGTTCCTGTGATTCTGTTGAATCGTTATCAGATTCTGGAGTATTCTCTTCGAGTGCTTCCTCTGCACTCAGTTCCTTCACGGATTCGTCTTTTGAGGAAGTATCTTCGGTGTCAGATTCAGAAACCTCGACTTCAGATGATTCCTCAACACTTAGTTCCTTCACGGATTTGTCTTCCGAGGAAGTATCGTCGGTGTCAGATTCAGAAACCTCGGCTTCAGATGTTTCCTCAGCACTTAGTTCCTTCACGGATTCGTCTTTAGAGGTAGTATCTTCGGTGTCAGATTTAGGAGACTTCTCAGTAGTTACTTTAATATCAGTATCCGTTAGATCCTTTTCTAGAGCTTTCAGGTCCATATCAGCGAACGCAAGCGATTCAACGCGGCGTAAACTGAGACCGATACGGTGTGAATCTTGTTCAATCTTAATGATGCGCAAAGTCACTTCGTCCCCTTCGTGCAGAACTTCCTTCGGATGGCCTATATGTTCATCACTGATCTCGGAAATGTGGATTAATCCTTCTATTTCGCTCGTGAGCCTAGCAAATGCGCCGAATTTGGTTAGGCGTGTGATCTTTGCTTCAACTAGTTGGCCAACCCGCAGGTCTTTAATCTGCTCCTGCCAGGGATCCTCCTTGAGTTGGCGGATTGATAAGCCGATGTGGCGTTTTTCTTTATCAATACTGATGATCTTAACCTGAACTTCCTGCCCGACCTTAAGCTCATCTCCAGGATGCCGAATACGGTCCCAGGAAATCTCGCTCAAATGCACAAGGCCGTCTGCGCCGCTGATATTCACAAAAGCGCCAAAGTCGGCAAGACTGGTAATGCGGCCGGTGAGCACATCTCCAATGTTTAGCTTCTCGATCACTTTATCACGGATAGTATCACGCGATTCATGAACGGCAGCACGTTCGGAAAATATCAACCGCCTGCGTTCCTGGTCTACCTCAATCACCTGGAGTGTGATCTCCTGCCCAATAAGATTGCCGTACCGTGTTTCTGGCGTATCGCCGGTTATATCTGCTCTACGCGAGAAACTAAGCTGGGAGGATGGAATAAAACCATGCAGTTCGTTAAAATTCACTAAGAGACCACCTCGGTTATACCCTTCAATAGTTCCCGTGAATGTTTCTTTTTCTTTCATTAGATACTGCGCTTTTTGCCAGCTTTCAGCTTCTAATGCACGCACATAAGAAAGAATAAGGTTTCCTTGATGATTTTCAGGTATGACAACGAAAACCGGTATCTCCTGACCAACTTCAAGTGATGCAAATACATCCGGGGGGATTAGTTCAAATTCCTGACCTCGAATAATGCCTTCTGATTTTGCCCCAATGCCAACCATGATCTGACCGGGAGAGATCGAAGCTATTGTTCCAGTTTTTATTTCGCCAGCTTGTGGAAGGTCTAGGCCGAGTCCTTCTTGTTCTAATAGTGAAGCCATACTGGTGATTTTTTGGTCTTCGCTATTTTTCCCCATAGTGTCGTTCTCGTTTTTTTGATTCATATAATTTAAATGCTCCAATACGGTGATAAGATAGTTGTGTGATTATACGTGTTATTGAATAACTTGACAACCCCGGTAAACTAAAAATAAAATCTACCGGGATAATAAAGAGGAATAGATCATTTTTTCTTATGCCGTTTTCGGCTTTTCTTTTTTCTCGGTTGTTTTGAACCTTGAGCAGCAGATTGTTGATTTTCTTCAGGTTGCACAGAGGGGACGGATTTGGGTTTGGAAGGTTGAAGCCGGAACATTTTACTGATAACTGACAAGCGGATATTTGCCAGTAGGTCTTTAAACGTGTCAGTTGAGTAACTTTTATATTGGACAAGGGGATCACGCTGGGCGTACGCTTCCATTCTTATTGATACACGCAGCGCTTCCATGCGTGTGAGATGTTCGATCCATAATTCCGAGATGGATTTCAGCAAAATATGGCGATAAATGACCTGCTGCACTTTTTTACCAAAGGCGTTGAAAACCAATTGATTTTCGCTGCTAATTAATTCGGTAAACGGTGAAGTTGGAAGGAGGGCAGAATTATTTTCATCTAAATAACCTTCAATCGCAGCTTTATAATCGGCTGACAGGCTTTTATATTCGATTTGACTTTCTGCAAGGCGCATCATATCCATCTTTCCCCATACCCGCTGCAGCTTCTCTTGCGCTTCCTTTAGATGGCGAAGGATTGATACTGCCAATTTACTTGGATCTTTATTCCCAAGAATGTTGGCTGCCAAGAAAACATAATTTAGAATATTGATGTGTTTGATCGTACGCTGATGTGTTTGTTGGTTGATAGTGATCTGTGCCCCAAATGCCATTCCCGTCAGCAGTTCAATAAAACCTACGCCTTCATCAGAATTTTCAAATTGTTGTTTCAAGATCTTGTCAATATTTTGATTGATGGGATGATTGGGTTGATTTATTTGATTTGCCCTTTCATTGAATCGCTCGTCAACGATATTAAGAATCAGGTTTTCAATAGATATCCAATCAGATTCAAGCATATCGTTGATATTCACGCCTAATTTCTGTTTAATTCTGTTTTCAATGGTCATTATGATCCGGGAAAGGAAGATGCGCATCAGATTCTCATCGATCTTGCCAATAAGTATTTTTCTTGTGCTTGTATCTTTTTGTAATAAGGAGTCGATCTGTACCGCATCCATTTGGATTTTCATTCGTATGGATTTCTGTAGCTGATTGCCAATCTCCTGAACAGACTGACCTGCGTAGCTTTCCGAAGTGTCTAAGAAAATATCTAATAACTCAATTCGCTCATCAACCTGCTCTTGGAAAGATTCGGCAGAGCGTTGGATAAAATTTTGGGTTTGGAGTATCAAGTGATCTTTTTCGGCAAGCAGGGCTTTTTCAGCGATCGCTAAAAGAGAGCTCTTTATGGATACGGCATCAGAAATATTCTCGGTTGAGTTGTGTGCCAATTCAATAACTTGACTGAAAGCGAAGGAAGGAATGCGCACATTTTGTTGCTGGTAGAAAATTGTTGGTTGTATTTCATCCAGAAATGCCAATAATTTCCATAACCCATCCGGGTCTGTAGAACTTAATTCAATCCGTTGGTGTATCTCTCGTTCCATCATGGTCCATACATCATCGTCAAGGACCTCTTTTACAAGTACTCGATCGCGTTCCGTGTAGATCCGCTCACGCTGGTCATTAAGAATATCGTCATAATCCAACAAGTGTTTGCGAATATCAAAGTTGTATCCTTCCACTCGTTCCTGTGCTTGTTCCACCAATCGCCCAATGATCTTGCTTTCGAGCGGGATGGATGGGTCCAATTTGAAAAAACGCATCATGTTTTCCGCACGTTCGCCGCCGAACATGCGCATGAGATCATCTTCCAGTGATAGATAAAATCGCGATGAACCAGGGTCACCCTGCCTGCCGGATCGGCCGCGCAGCTGGTTGTCAATCCGGCGGGCTTCATGCCTTTCTGACCCGATCACATGCAGCCCACCCGCTTTTCGAACGCGCCTCATTTGTTCAAGAAATGATAGGAAAACCTGGATGGAATCTGTATCTTCTTCTGGATTTATATCCAATTTAATTAACGCATCAGCCATTTCCGAGTTTGTCATGCCATACGGATCAATTCCAGATTGGTTGAGATACTTACGCACATCGGAGAGAATGGACTCTTGTATTTCTCCACCGAGTTTAATATCAACTCCGCGCCCTGCCATATTGGTGGCGATAGTAACAGCGCCAAATGCGCCGGCACTTTCGATGATCTGTGACTCCTGATCGTGCTTAAGCGCATTGAGTACCCGATGGGGTATTCCGCCTTTGATGTTATTCAGCAGCCGGTCTTGGTGAATTTCTGATGTATTGAAGAAATCCAGCAAAGCGCGGACATTCTCCGAGTTTTCTAGACTTATAGATTGAATCCCGATCTTTTGCGCGAATTGGCGTAAGTCAGGGATTCGTAATTTGGGCAGCGGTTGGTTTAAGGGTTCCAGCTCAGGAACTGCTCGTTCAAGTATATCCACATCATTATTGATCATCCATTTTCCACGAATCAATATCACCGTTAGCAAACGCCTCAGCATATCTGCCTGCAATCGAAAAGATAACCGTTCAGAATGCTCAATAGAAGTCGTACCAATGAGCTGCGGGCGGCCGATAATATTAAATTTTATAATCTCTATGCAGATCGCGCGCAATTTGGCTTCCTCAGTGCGATAAACTACATCCGGGTAATCTTTCCGCTTCCAATAAACAGGTTTTTTATCTGTATCGTTCTTGAATGCGTAATAGATATAGGTGTACCGTTCATTATCTTTAGCCTGAAGCGTATCAAAAGGAGAATCCGGCTGGCTGGCTTCAAAGTCCAGGTTGGTTGGGATTTCGAGCACATCCAGATCATAAATCGTTGAGAATTCTTCCGCTTCGGTAAGCGCTGTTCCAGTCATGCCGGATAATTTCTCGTATTTACGAAAATAGTTTTGCAGAGTGATGGTTGCATGTGTGATGTTCTCAGGATTGACTTTCACGCCTTCTTTTGCTTCTACCGCCTGATGCAGCCCTTGAGACCACCTGCGTCCGGGCATTAACCTGCCTGTAAACTCATCAACAATGACCACTTGTTTGTTCTGGACAATGTAATCTTTATTTTTCTTGAAAAGCAGTTCAGCGCGTAAAGCCTGTTCTAAATACCCAAGCAATCGGGCTTGTTCAGGTGTGATATCTTCCGGGCGGTCAGGGTCTTTGAGAGGGATCTGAAGCAGATCTTCTACATGAATCTCTCCAATCTCGGTTAATGCAATACTGCGATCTTTTTCATCAAAATCATAATCTTCAGGGTCAAGCTGTTTTACAATCACCGCCATGCGGCTGTACCATTCAACATCTTCTGATGCGGGTCCAGAGATTATGAGCGGAGTGCGGGCTTCATCAATCAGAATATTATCTACCTCATCGATGATAGCGTAATAATGTCCGCGCTGTACGCGATTGCGTATGTCCATGATGAGATTATCGCGTAGATAATCAAAGCCGAATTCGTTATTTGTTCCATAAGTGATATCCGCAGAATATGCTTCCTTTCTGGGAACTAATCTGAGCTGATCATCCTCCTCACGGTTAGAGCTCACATCCGGATCTACAATAAAGGCACTGCGCGCATTGTTGGTTCGTTGAGACATCTGTAATACCCCTACACTCAACCCCAGCAAATGATAAATTGGAGCCATCCAACGGGCGTCACGGCGTGCGAGGTAATCATTCACCGTCACCAAATGGGAGCCTTTTCCAGTGAGAGCGTTTAAATATAACGGTAGTGTAGCGGCCAGTGTTTTTCCTTCCCCTGTTCGCATTTCAGCGATCGTCCCCTCGTGCATAGCGATCCCACCGATCAATTGAACATCGAAATGGCGCAGCCCGATTGTGCGTTTACTGGCTTCTCTTATGACTGCAAATGTTTCATTTAGAATATCATCAAGTGTTTCCCCTGAAGATAATCGCCTGCGAAAAACATCTGTTTTCGCATGTAGTTCAACCTCGCCCAGTTTTTCAAGATCAGCTTCCAGTTGATTGATCTGATGAACACGTTCACTTAACCGTTCCATCTCACGCTTCTGGGGGTTTCCACCAATTGCTTTTGCGATATTTTTGAACATAGATTTACCTTTCCCGAGCGATTATAGCACAGCGTTTTTAATAGGAAAAAGGCGTGAAAAAATCACGCCTTTTAACTGCCTTATCGTCCAGGTTACATATGAATGGCATTGCCGTTCACTGCTTCTGCGGCTTCCATAAGTACTTCACTGAGTGTGGGATGTGTGTGGATATTATGAGCAATCTCTTCAGCTGTCATTTCCATGCGTTGTGCAAGCGTTAATTCAGGTAGAAGTTCAGATACTTCCGGACCGATTAGATGGGCGCCTAATAATTCGCCATATTTCGCGTCTGCAACTATTTTTACAAATCCGCTGCCTTCTGCCAATCCGAGCGCTTTACCATTCGCCTGGAAAGGGAATTTCCCAACCTTAATTTCGTATCCAGCCTCTTTCGCTTCAACTTCAGTCATGCCAAAGGACGCCACCTGCGGTTGGCAAAATGTTGCACTCGGAACCATCTGGTAATTGATAGGATTGGTTTTTTTATTAGCGATCGCATCCGCGCATATGATGCCCTGCGTAGAAGCGACATGCGCCAGCAGTAATTTACCAGTAACATCACCTATCGCCCAAATTCCGGGAACATTGGTTGCCTGGCGGTCATCAATATTTATGAATTTATTTTCATTCAACGAAACCTCAATATCTTCTAATCCAATCCCTGAGGAATTGGGTCGGAAACCGATAGCTACCAACACTTGTTCCGCATTGATGCTTTTCTCTTCTCCATTGTTGGAGATCTTAACAGAAACGCCATTTGCATAGGTTTCAATCGTTTCTACTTTATGGCTTGTGAATACTTCAATCCCTTTCTTCTTGAAAGCTTTGGATAATTCTTTGCTTATCTCCTTGTCTTCTAATGGAAGCACATTGGGGAGCATTTCCACCAGTGATACTTTCGCGCCATACGCGTTCCAGATCGTGGCAAATTCTGCGCCAATCGCGCCTGCGCCGACGATCACGACTGATTCAGGCAGGTGCTCCTGAAGGATCGCATCTTGATAAGATAATACGTGCTTCCCATCTTGTTTCCAGACTGACGGTGTGAAAGAGTAAGCACCTGTGGCAACGACAATGTTCTTTGTGTCTAAAATTTCTTCATTTCCTTCTTTTGTGTGAACAGCGACTTGATTTTTTCCTGTAATGTGTGCAGTTCCCATATATACATCAATGTTGTTTTTCTTCATTAAGAAAGAAACACCGTTTGAAAGGCGCTGTGATACCTTTCGGCTTCGCCTAACCGCAGCTGCGTAATCCAGATTTAAGTTATCAAAAGAGATGCCAAATTCTTTCGACCGTTCACGCAGAGTATGCGCCAGCTCCGCGTTCTTAAGCAGTGCTTTCGAGGGTATGCATCCTACATTCAAACATACACCGCCGAGCCATTGTTTATCAATGATCGCGGTTTTTAGACCATTCTGAGATGCCCGAATGGCACAAACATACCCGCCGGGACCAGCACCGATAATTACAACATCATAATTTCCCATCAAATTCTCCTGAATTAATAAAAATTATTTATGAATACCGAAGGTATTCATTGGTAATGATATCAAACATCTAACATCACGATTTTAATACCTTGTTAAATAATATGCAATCTTTCCCCTAACCATCTGTCCTTGCGAGGTTTCAAAAGGAAACCATGGCAATCTCCTGCGCATATCACTGCAGAACATAATCCCTGCCCTTTTTATTAGTCTGGGATCAAGGATAGCTGTTTACTTGACAAAACCTGACAAAATTTGACAGTTAATCAATATTCGTTTTTTGAAACGAAGAGGAACGAATGCCAAGCTGTCATTGTTTCATCAGGATAATATTCCTTTTCGATGAGCGTGAAGAACAAGGAAGAGATCCCCATAATTAGATTATGCAGTCCCTTTAAATCAATAATTATTTTCTTTGATTCCATAGTGTACCCAATAGGAGATTGCTTTTGTTCTTGCCATGCATGCCCAACTTTTCCTATGACTCCTCGCCCGGCAGCCGCTTCTCGGTATAAATGCTTTTCTCCTGAATCACCTACCCGATCGCTTCGGTGAATAAGTCCCTGATGATGTCTTCCCTTGAGGGCAGCTTTTCCGCTTGTACAGCCGCCTGCAGTCCCGACATACGCAGCAAAGCCTGAACCGCCCACAGACGTGTGAGCATATCATCATCCCGCATCGCCTCGCGCATGACCCTGACCGCCTCCGAAACCAATCTACTCAGCTCGTCCCGGTGCCGCTCGCGGACTGCTTCCCGCCGCCCGGCTAACAGCATACGGAAATTCTCGTTGTGGTTGCGCCATGTGTTGATGGTCTGCCGGCTGACCCCCGCGCGCTTTGCGATTTCCCCATCATTCATCCCGCACAGGATCAGCTCAAGCGCCAGCTCTTGTTTGACGCTAAGGCCCTGATTGTAATACGTCATACCCTCCAAGACAGTTTGTAATAGTATCTAAAGTATAAAC
>CAZBCD010000032.1:0-14993 GCA_964490205.1 uncultured Pelolinea sp.
ATTAAAGTTCCTTTATCTTGTCAATTTTGTCATTTGTTTTTCAACACCCTCTTAAAAACAAGTTGACATTGGCGCAATGACCCTGTATAATAACCCCCGCTTGCCCCAGCGGTAGGTTGCTGGGGTAAAATTATGTATCCAACTTCCCCGTTTACGGGCGGTATGCTCCGCATGGGAAATGGTGAAGTGAAGATTGGAGAAAATTATGTACGCGATTATTGAGAATGGTGGCAAACAATATAAAGCCGTTGAAGGCGGATTTATTGAAATAGATCTTCTTCCAGATGAAGTAGGTAAGAAGAAAATCTTAGATAAGGTTCTTCTCCTTTCAACAGATGGAAGAACTGAGGTGGGGGAACCTTACTTGAATGGTGTATCTGTTGATACAACGATCATTTCTCATTTTAAAGCACCGAAAATAATCGTTTTTAAATACCGTGCAAAACAGCGATATCGCGTGAAAACGGGGCACCGCCAAAAATATTCTCGTGTGCTTATTGATTCAATTTCGTTCCCGGGAAAATCTGTCGCAGCCAAAAAGAGCACGGATACTTCAACTTCAAAGAAATCATCAGCTGCAAAGAAATCCTCATCAGCTGCGAAGAAAACAACCACAAAACCAAAATCCGAATCAAAGAAAGCAGCACCAACAAAAGCGGTAAAATCAACTACTACAGCGGTGAAAAAAACTACCTCAACTAAGGCTAAATCAGCTACATCAAAAAAACCGGCGGCTTCACCTGCTAAGAAGCCAACAGTTAGTAAAGCAAAAAAGACTACAAAAAAGACGGTTGCTTCATCTACTAAGAAACCGTCAGCAAGCAAAGCAAAAACAACTACCAAAAAGACTGCAGCAGCAAAGAAAACTGCGGATAAGAAAACAACTTCTGCGGACAAGAAATAAATAAAGGAATTATAGAAAGCGGAGTGGATCATGGCACATAAAAAAGGTGGCGGTTCCTCACGGAATGGCCGAGATAGCAAATCAAAGAGATTAGGCGTGAAGAAATATGCCGGTGAGTTGGTAATAAGCGGTAACATTCTTGTCCGCCAGCGTGGAACTAAAATTAAACCAGGTGAAAATGTAGGTGTTGGTAGAGATCACACCTTGTTTGCGGTAGCGAAAGGTGTGGTTGAATATTCGCGATTACCGAATGGGCAGAAAAAAGTTAGTGTTGTGTCTGCGAGATAATCAATCTGGTAAAGTGATTATTATTTGAAAGGTTTTGAAGAATGAAAAAAGATATTCATCCTAAATTTTATCCAGAAGCAAAGGTAACCTGCGCATGTGGAAATTCATGGGCAACAGGCTCCACTCAGGAAGAAATTCGAACGGAAGTTTGTTCAAAATGCCATCCTTTCTTTACTGGCGAACAGCAGCGCCTTATTGATATCGAAGGCCAGGTTGATCGGTTCTACAAGAAATTACAGGCACGGGAGGATTATGTAGAAGATAAGAAACGCAAAAGCGAGGAAAAAACTTCTCCCGATCGAACTATTATTGAATTAGAATTAGGTAAACGGGCAACACAGGCTCTATCCGCGGCAGAGCTCACTAATGTTGGGCACCTCCTTGAAAAGCTCGAGGGCGGTGAAGCAGCTCTGTTAGAATTACCCGGGATTGGCCGGAAGACTCTGATTGATATAAAAAAGAAGCTGCGCCAACTTGGATATAAACTCCCTGCTGCCGCTGAAGAAATATCTGTATAGGATTGTAATAAATCAGCTTGTTATAAAAGAAGGCGATATCGCCTTCTTTTTTTCTTACCGCGGTGATAGTGTAAAATTTGATTATCAATTCATAGGAGAGGTAAAATGCAGCCTAAATCCGGATCAATAGAGATCATTTGTGGGTCTATGTTCAGCGGTAAAACAGAGGAAATGATAAGGCGATTGCGAAGAGCTCGAATCGCAAAACAGAATATTCAAGTGTTTAAACCAATTATTGACACACGTTATAATGTTGAAAAAGTTACCTCTCACGCGGGAATTGAATTTGAAGCGATTCCTGTAAATGATTCATCAGAAGTAAAAACAAAGATCAAATCGGAGACCACTGTTGTGGGGATCGATGAAGCACAATTTTTTGATGATGGGATTATTGAAATTATTAATGAATTAGCGGATAAGGGGTTGCGGGTTATTGTCACTGGCCTGGATATGGATTTTCGGGGTGAACCATTTGGATGTATCCCGGTTATAATGTCTAAAGCAGACCATGTTGATAAACTGCATGCTATATGCATGGTATGTGGAGAAGCTGCGACTCGAACACAACGGTTGGTAGATGGACGCCCTGCCCATTTTAATGATCCAATTGTGATAGTGGGCGCATCAGAATTATATGAGGCACGCTGCCGAAAGCATCATCAAGTACCCAGGGATTAATTAAATGGAAAACTACAAGAATTTTTTGCAAGAAATATTAATTGATGAGAATCGCCTGAAAAGCCGCATTGCCGAACTGGGAAAGGCGATCAGTAATGATTACAAAGATAGTAATGATCTTCTGCTGATATGTATTTTACGCGGAGCAATTATTTTCCTCTCTGATCTTTCTCGCCAGATCACTATCCCGCACGCGATGGATTTTATGGCTATCTCTTCCTATGGATCAGGCAGCCGTAATTCTTCAGGAGTTGTGCGCATTAATATGGACTTGACAACCAATATCTGCGGTAAGGATGTGCTGGTTGTTGAAGATATTATCGACAGCGGGAATACACTTGCTTATGTACTCGAATTGCTTTCAACGAGAAAACCGAAGAGTCTGCGTATTTGCACACTACTTGATAAATTTGAACGGAGAGAAGTTGATATCCCGATTCGATATACTGGATTTAAGATTCCCGACAATTTTGTATTTGGGTATGGGCTTGATCTTGATGAGATTTACCGGAATCTGCCTTTTATTGGTGTGGTTGACCTTGAAAAATATGATAGTTGAACTATCTATTAGGTATGGTGAATTATAAAGAATTGCTGCAACCGCAATTAGATGAATTTATCACTTCTCAAGTGCCTGCCTGTGGTGAAATATTTCTTGTAGGCGGGGCAATAAGAAACACATATCTGCGAAAAGAAGTGCAGGATCTAGATTTTGTTGTTAAGAAAAATGCAATCACAGCAGCAAGAAATGTTGCTGACCAGTTTAATGGGGATTTTTATATTCTGGATAAAAAACGAGGTGCCGCGCGTGCATTGATACCCATCAAAAGTAAAAAACTGATAATTGATTTTACATTGATAAATGGAAGGTCTATCGATGATGATCTTAATAAGAGAGATTTCACCATCAACGCAATGGCAATAAAAATTCCATTGAGTAGTAAAGTGATTGATCCGCTAAATGGCAGAGCGGATATCAACGGTTCTATTCTGCGGTCCTGTTCACCAAACTCATTCCAGGATGATCCTGTGCGTACCATCCGGGCAATCCGATTTGTGAATGAATTTAATCTCATCATAGACCAAAGTGATGTTGAGCTTATAAAAAGTGCATCCCGCAGCTTAGATGAAATATCCAATGAACGTAAGCGGGATGAGATTATCAATGTCCTCGAAAAAACAGACGGAAAAATAGCCCTTACTCAGATGCTCGAATTTGGGATCATCGAAAAAGTGTTCCCAGAAGTTACGAAGTTATATAAGATGGAACTAGATCCTCCCCATGTTCACGATGCATGGGCCCATACTCTCCAGGTTGTTGGCTACTGTCAACAATTAATGGCTATATCAAAGAACTACCCAGACCCCAGAAGATTACATCCACGTATTCGGCAAGCAATAAATATGTTAAATACATATAAACAATTTATATTTAATTACATGAATGATCCAATAAACATGAACCGCAGTATGTATTCTTTATTGATCCTTGCCGGTATTTATCATGATGCAGGGAAGGGAGCAGTACCCCCGGTCATTAAGGACAATCGGACCAGATTCCCCAAGCATGCAAAAAAAGGTTCGGAATTAATATACAATCGAGCGAAAATTATGGGGTTTTCAAACAATGAGGTTGAGTATCTCACAAAGATCGTGCGGTTCCATATGAAGCCATCCCAACGTGAATTCATCAATAATAATAAAAAGGATATTCATATTCATCGATTCTATAAAAAAACTGGTCTTGCGGGTATCCTGGTCGGATTTATTCATCTATCAGATGTGCTTGCGACGTATGAGGATACCCTTACTGACGAGCGATGGGACAGAGCGATTTCCTCGGTAAATAATATTCTTAACGCTTATTTTATCCACTACGATAAGATCATCACTCCTCCGAAATTAATAAATGGGAAAGATATTTTAAAAGAATTTAGTCTTCAACCAGGGGAGAAAATTGGGGGTTTGTTGGAGCGAATCTCAGAAGCGCAAGTAAAGGGTCAGGTAAATACAAAAGGAGAAGCGATAGGTTATATAGGTCAATTATTAATGGATGAAAAAAACAATCAGGTAAATTTATAATGGTTCTTTTTCATATTGAACATGGGTCAGGAACTCCTCTTCTTCTGCTTCATGGATTTCCATTCGATCATACAATCTGGGAGAGAGTAATCGGAGAAATGGAGAAAGGGATTCGGGTAATTGCCCCTGATCTCCGAGGGCACGGCCGTTCAATAGTTACAGAAAGTGATTACTCAATTACAGATATGGCTTCTGATATCATAGAACTTATAAACCAATTACAAATTAGGGAAGCAGTGATTGTGGGTCATTCCATGGGTGGATATATCGCTTTAGAAATTGCGCGCAATTTTCCCGAACGCGTTTCAGGATTAGTTCTAATCTCATCACATATTTTTGCGGATTCTTTAGAAAAAAAACAGTCTCGTTTTAGTAATATTGAAAGAATTATGCAGCAAGGAGCGCATGCAGTTTTATCGAATTTACCGAATATGCTTACAGATGAGGATAACGTAAAAAGCTTCTGCCGCGATGCGGTGGCAAGAATGGATTCGGTTGGTGCTATGGGAGCACTGTATGCAATGGCGAATAGAGCCGCTTCAGAAGATGTTTGGAAGGCGTTACATGTTCCCACTATGGTAATAGCTGGGTCTAATGACCGGTTGATACCGATCGAACAAAGCCGCGGTTTCGCGAGTCTGCCTAAATACAGTGTTTTGGAGAAGATAGATGGCGTGGGACATATGCCTATGCTGGAAGCACCTGATAAAGTTGCAATGGCATTGGCAAAATTTATTAATGATTTGCGGAGGAATACATGATGGCATCAAAAGTTTATTTTACCAATATGCGGACAAAACCAGGAAATAATCTGCTGGACAAATTAGGGAGGGTGATGGATCGGGCGGGAATTGGAGATTTGGATTTAAGAGATCAAATGGTCGCTTTGAAGATCCACTTTGGAGAACCTGGTAATCTGTCATATATCCGACCTAATTATGCCGCTTTTATTGTGGATAAGATCAAGAAGCTGGGGGGTAAGCCGTTCTTAACAGATTGCAATACCCTCTATTATGGAAGGCGATCGAATGCGGTTGACCATTTGGAAGCAGCTATGGAGAATGGTTTTAACCGCATCGCCGTTGGTTGTGACGTGATCATTGCAGATGGATTGACCGGTGCTGACGCCAAAGAAATAGAAATCAATCAGAAACATGTTGAACGGGCAAAAATTGGAACCGTGATAGCTGATGCGGATGTGATCATCAGTATTAACCATTTCAAAGGTCATGAACAAACGGGATTTGGAGGAGCTTTAAAAAATCTTGGAATGGGATGCGGATCGAGAAAGGGAAAACTTGAAATGCACTCCGAATCAAAGCCCAAGATGGATCAAGAAAAATGTGTTTCTTGCGGGATTTGTATCGAGAATTGCCCGGAAAAAGCGATCACATATAACGCAAAAAGAAAAGCGCAGATAGATTACGAAAAATGTATTGGATGTGGGCAATGTGTTGCCAGCTGTCACTATGGTGCCGCGCAGGCTGTTTATGATCAGGCGATTGATATTTTAAATGAAAAAATTGCGGAATACACTCTCGCTGTCCTGAAAGGAAAACAGCATTTTCATATCAGTTTTATGATGAATATATCTCCAGATTGTGACTGCTGGGATGTGAATGATCAGGCAATTGTTCCTGATGTTGGAATTGCAGCATCTTATGATCCGGTTGCGCTTGATCGGGCCTGTGTAGATTTAGTCAATGCCACCCCTGAAATTGAGGGAAGCGTGATTGGTGATAAGGGGAAAATAAAAGAGGGAGAAGATAAATTTGTCCATGTCCACCCCGATGTGCATTGGAAAGACGGCCTTAATCACGCGGAAGAGATTAAGATCGGGACCCAGGAATATCAATTGGTAACCATTAAATAAAAACGGCAAACAAGATTAGATGAAAAGAGCTGGAGAATACTCCAGCTCTATTTTTATTAAGGTTGTTCTGTTTCCGTGGGATTGGGTGTCGGAGTCGCTTCTGGTGTTGATTCGGGTTCTAGATCACCATTTATAAGATCATCTTCTTTTTCAAGATCTTCTTCAGCGAATCCATTCTCGAGATTGTAATCATGATTTACTTTTATATCCTGTTCACATACAGCGATATCTTTTCCGACTAAACACCCTTCAAGAGATCCAATTTCAATTAATCTAAGCAAATTGATACAATTTTCCTGGCTTTCCGCAAGAAGTACAAGTTGGATTTTCTTGTTTGTTTGATTAATCATTAGGAACCCAAAACCTTCGGCTGGAATTGAACCAAATTCGGGCACAGTAAAATAACCTGAAGGACCAACCGGTTGAGCATTGGTATCTTCTCCTAATGGTTCTTCTTCAGGTGTTGGTGTAGCAGTTACCAAATCATCCATTTCCGAAAAAGAAAACCCGATCGCATCAGTTAATGTTTCTAATTCATCACCAGGCGGGTAAATTCCAAGTATTACCTCATCAAACCCATCAGTTGATTCTTCGAGAATTGTTACTGAGATATCGTCTAGAGCGAAATTCCTTTGTAAATTGGACATGATTTCTAGCAGATCTTTGTCAAGTGTTATCCCTTCAGATAAGATGATCCCAAAATCTCTGGTAAATAAATCTGGAAAGTCGTAAAAATTTCTGACTCGAAATGAATTGATGAGGAAATCCGCAATATTTTGGATGAATTGATTATTATCAGCAACCTGATAAAACGGGTTTGTCATGAATGTCAGATCCCCGATAACCAACACATTACCGCTTTCATCAAGTGCTGATACAGGTAAATCACCTCCAGCATCTGTAAGTGAAGATAGCGTTTTCTGGTCTCCCTCGATTACAGATACCGCGCTGGTTGCAACTGAATGTGACCCATAAAAAACCAATGACGCCAGATTTTTCGTAAGATCAGAATATCCGGTGGGGTAAACAAATACATTTCTGAAGTTTCCTTCATTTTCACTGATGTTATAAACATAATCATTGTTAAAAGATATCAAAAATGGTTGAAGCAGTTGGTTCATCTGGATGACAGTCTTTTCACGGTCAGCTTGAAGTTCTTTGTCAGATCGAGTGGGATCGGCAATAACTACCATCTTTCCTCTTCGCGATACAAATTCCTCTACATTTTCTATCTCTTCTAATGTATATGGGTCAGTTGGTGTTATGATGATTAGCGCGTCTGATTTTCTGAGCATGGGTTCGAAATCGCTTTCTGTATCTGCGATCAGAATTTCTACTCCACGTAGGATTAGATCGCTATAGAGCGGTTCAATTTCAGCAATAGTAAAAAGATTGCCGTGTGACTGATCTATCAATACAGTAACTTTTTTCTCCAATTCAGCAGGGGCTGAAGGCTCAGGAATTGAAAGTGCCGGTAGGGGAATCGTAAGGTCTTCATATTCAGGAGAATTGTCTTTGCTGTTTCCAAAATATATTCCTTGATAAAACCATAGAATCCGCCCAATTATCGGGAGAGCGAAGAATAAAAAGGCTATCAGAATTTTCTTGTTTTTCAACGCAAGCCTCCTTTGATATCAGGAATATAGAGAAAATAGAAGCCGGGTTCTTTAGGGTATCCAGTTATTTCCCCATTTTTATCAAGAGCGAAAAAGGAGGAAGCCGCGCCTTTTTCCTGGGGTAATGCTTCATCTAGATGAACCGTACGGTAATGGGAAATATGTGCTTTTTGAGCAGCAAGTTCTATTGCATTTGATTGAGCTCCAATTGCATCGATTAACCCGAGTCTTAGAGCTTCATTAGCAGGATAAATCTCGCCCCGAGAAATTTCTTCGAGAGTTATAGACAGGTTTTCTCCCCTTCCAAATTCAACAGCATGTAAAAATCCCTCTTTCATGTTCTCTATTTGGCGAACGTAAGTATCACGAGCCCGTCCCCATAGTTTATAGGGACCAGTTGAATAAATTTCTTCGAGAATGATGGGAGCAACTGGTAGCTGCCCAATTACTCCTACATTTCCGATCATTGCGGATGGATTAGAGATGATCTCATCAGCAGCCATTGATATATAGTATGCCCCGCTTGCTGAAAGTCCCTGCACAATAGCAATAACCGGCTTTTTCTCTCGGAGCCGATTCAATTCTAAAAAACCCAACTCTGTGTCATTGACCGTGCCCCCGGGACAATCGATGATCAATACGACTGCCTTTATCCGGTTGGTATCGTACGCATATTGGATCTGCTCCGTGAGGGCTCTGCCACTTTTATTGTCTAAAGGCGCTCTTAGTTCTATAAGACCAATTATTGGTTGGGGGATAAAAGCTGCGAAGATCATACCAACCAAGCATGGGATGAAAATGTACAAGATTATTTTGCTTATTCCCCACTTATCATCAGGTTGATTTGGTGGCATCGCTCCTCCTCCGGAAAACCATATTTTATTATACAAAATATTAAGCACTGAAGCAGAATTTTTCTTTTAAATTTACTGGTAATCTTACAATCAACTTTTATATTGTAATCATACCGAATTATATGCAATGCCAATTATTATGCTAATTTCATGATTCTTCCATATAAATTAGAATTTAGTCTTCGTTTTTTATTCTATTTTTAGGATTTATGGGACAAAATAAACGCTTCCCTGAAAATAATTGCATTGCTAACGCCGGTCAAGCACCAGGTGTTATTAAAAGATATACCAAAAATAGAGGGAAGTTGTCTAAGTCTTATGAAATCACCACATAGATAATTCTGATCAAGATAACGGCAATAAATAAAACCGCACTCAATATTGGCTTTCCACTGTTCAATAAAAAGAATAACAATATGGGAGTTATTAAATTAAAAAAAAGAAGGATAGTGCGGATATTCTTTTTAGATAAATAAATGGTAGCTTTCATTCTTCAGAGAATCCCCGAAATGATGTAAGTGAACATACCTGCTAATAGAATTAAAATACTGCAGTACAGGATCAACTTGCCGATCACTTTTCCTTCTTTCCCGCTTAATCCTACTGTGCTGCAGCCGAGAATGACTTTTGTCGGCGCCATTATGCTCCCTAAAGCACCTCCGGTGGTTTGTGCCGCGAGGATCAAGGCGACGGGAAGGTTTAATAGTTTAGCTGTTTGCATTTGAAGATTGCCAAATAATACATTGGAATTATTATTGCTGCCGGTGATAAATGCGCCTAATGCGCCTATGAAGGGGGAAGCAATCGGGTAAATTTCCTGGTTGAAAACACGGCTTATACCATCCGCAAGCACATTCGTCATTTGGGCGTGGTTCATAACCACAGCAGTACCTACAAGTGAAAAAATCGCGATGGAAGTATTCAGGGAGTTTTTATAGGAATCTAAAGCGATCTCGATTAATTCATTACCCTTCAAGTAAGCTTTCTTTTTAAAGAGCAAAAAGGACAAGAGAGCACTGATCGTAATGATAGTACCCGGGTGAAGGAATAAGTTGATCTTTTTACTCGTCTCTGCCGGTGTAATAAAGCCATAAGATGTGGATAACCGTGGGAATTGAAAGCTAATTGCGTATGGTGCGAATAGCTCCTTGATGGGAGAGTAAAAACTGAAAATAATTATCAGAGCTACTAAAAGCGCATAAGGGAGTAAAGCAATAATTAATTGAATTCGCTTCTCACTTTTTATTTTTTGAAGATATTCTCTACTGTATTTAGAAAAGAATCGTACATATAGAAATCCAAAGCCAAGGCTTACCATTGAAGGAAGCGTGACCGCAATGACCCACAGACCGTTCGTTGCGAGTAAATATTGACCGATCGATAGAATAAGTGAGATTAATAGTGTCAGTGGAAGTGTTTTGAGAAAATGTTTTATTCCGCCAGTAAGGCAAATCACAAAGAGCCCGCAAAAAAAGGATGATATTCCCATTAATATTGCTGTAAATGGAGCGAGATAATCCGCGGATAATCCGGTAACAGCCATCAACGTTATAAAAGAACTGCCCATAGAACCGAATGTAACTCCCCAGCCGTGCCCAATACTGGCGATTACAACTGAAGTGGTTGGAGAAAAACCAGCGCTTGCCAGCAAAGGAGCAGATACGGCAACTGGAACGCCAAACCCTCCCATTCCCTGTAAAAAGGAAGGAAAAAGCCAGCCGAGAAAAATACCCAGGAACGCACGGCTCTCTGTTAGTTCTGCAAGAAATTCCCCGATTATTTGAATAGTACCAGCCCTTTTTGTAACTTGGTAAAGGAACATTGCTCCCCAGATAATAAGAAGGACATCGAATGAGAGAAAAAAAGCTTTGATATACGTATATTGAAGGAGCTTGAAAGAAGCTCCAAAAAAAATGGATGCGATTAATTGTGCTGCCAGCCAGGTAAACATACCGGCTTTACTTCCTCCCCAATTAAAGACTGTCATAAGCAGGAGGACGAGGATTACAGGTAATAAGGCCAGCAGCCAGGTGAGTATGTTAATCGGAGCCACTGAGTAATTATATTACTTGAATCCAAATAATTTATTTATTATTAACAACTGAATTCATGTTTGTTTGATATATTAGGGGAGCAAAAATGGTTATGGTAAAATCCTTATTTAGTGCTTTTTTGTAAATATTTATTATTTCTAATTTTTCCGGAGGAAACAAATGTCAGAAAAAAAATGGGTTTACCTTTTCAATGAAGTTGAAGAGGCAGAAAAATACACGGGCTCCTGGGACGGAGTGCGTGGATTAATGGGAGGTAAAGGCGCAAATTTAGCCGAAATGATTCGAATTGATGTCCCAGTTCCACCTTTCTTCACAGTTACCACAGAAGCGTGCAATGCGTTCTTGGCGAATGATGACCAATTCCCTGAGGGGATGTGGGAACAGAGTTTGGAAGCGTTAAAAAGTGTTGAGAAAGCAGCTGAAAAAAAATTTGGAGATCCTGAGAATCCTTTACTCGTTTCATGCCGTTCTGGCGCGAAAATGTCCATGCCGGGTATGATGGATACGGTCCTTAATATCGGCCTTAACGATGCGACAGCTAAGGGATTGGTGAAGATCACCGATAACGAGCGCTTTGTATACGATGCTTACCGCCGGCTGATCGCGATGTTTGGAGCGGTGGTGTTAGGGATCGAAGATAAAAAATTTGAGAAGTCGCTTGATGCGGCCAAGAAAACAAGGGGTACTGAAGCGGATACCGACCTTACTGCGGATGACCTGAAGGGATTGGTTGAGAAATTCAAAAAAATTGTTAAAGCTGAAAAGGGATTTGATTTTCCACAGGACCCTGTTGAGCAAATGCGCCTTGCAACTGAAGCCGTCTTCAGCTCATGGAATGTGAAACGGGCGGTCGATTACCGAAAAGCTGCCAATATTCCTGATGACCTGGGTACGGCCGTAAATATTGTCACAATGGTGTTTGGCAACTCCGGCTGGGAATCTGGTACAGGTGTCGCGTTTACTAGAAATCCATCTACAGGCGAAAAGAAACTCTTTGGTGAGTATCTTCTTAATGCCCAGGGTGAAGATGTTGTCGCAGGCATTCGAAATGCCGATCAGATCAAGACGATGAGTAAGAAACTCCCCGAGGCGTATAAACAATTTGTGGATATCACTCAAAAATTGGAAAAACACTATAAAGAAATGCAGGACGTTGAATTCACAATTGAAAATAAACAGCTGTGGATGCTTCAAACACGCAACGGCAAACGGACCGCTAGCGCGGCTGTTAAGATTGCGGTTGATATGGCAAATGAAGGCATGATCACGAAAGAAGAAGCGGTTGAGCGTGTATCATCTGATCAGGTTGATACTCTCCTGCACCCGCAGTTCCTTAGAAACACACTAGAAGAAGCTAAAAAAGCTGGCAAGCAGTTTGCCAGTGGTGTTAACGCGTCACCGGGCGCGGCTGTTGGCCAGGTCTATTTTGACGCGGATACAGCCGAAAAGAAGGCAAATGAAGAGAACCAGGATGTAATTATGGTCCGTCCGTTCACAAAACCGGATGATGTGCATGGTATGCTGGCTTCTAAGGGTATTCTTACAAGCGAAGGTGGAGCGACATCACACGCAGCTGTCGTAGCGCGGCAGTTTGGTGTTCCCTGTGTAGTGGGCGCATCAATGGTGCGCATTGATATGAAAAAGCGTCAATTAGAAGCGAATGGTGTAGTCGTAAAAGAGAGCGAGTGGATATCTGTAGATGGCGGCACTGGTGAAGCTTTCTTGGGAAAGATCGATGTGACCGCTCCTTCACTGGAAGAACAAACGGACTTGATGACACTGCTCGCCTGGGCAGATGACATTTGCGCGCAGCCCGGAATTCGAGATGTACCTGATGGATGGCCAACAACTGGCTTACAGGTTTGGGCAAATGCTGATTATCCCAAAGATGCTCAGCGTGCCCGTTCTTACGGCGCGAAAGGAATTGGACTCTGCCGCACAGAGCATATGTTCTTTGAACCGGAACGCTTACCCGTTGTTCAACGCATGATCCTGGCAAAAACATCACAGGAGCGGGTAAAAGCACTCAATGAGCTGCTCCCGCATCAGCGTTCTGATTTTGAAGGATTATTCGAGGCGATGGATGGTTATCCGGTTATTATTCGTCTGATCGACCCGCCGCTACATGAGTTCCTACCTTCAGAAGAATCATTGCTGGAAGAAGTGATCACCATGCGCGTGAAAGGTGAAAAGGATGGCCTGGCAGAAAAAGAATCTCTGCTGGAAAGTGTTAGAACCATGCACGAATCCAACCCTATGATGGGTATGCGTGGCATCCGCTTGAGTATTGTGATGCCTGAAATTGTTGAAATGCAAGTGCGCGCGATCTTCGAAGCTGCGGCAAACATGAAATTGAAGGGTGTGGACGCAAAACCTGAAGTAATGATACCGCTGACAGGTCACATTAATGAGCTAAATCATATTCAGCCGCGCCTTATTGAAATCGCGAAACAGGTTATGAAGGAAAAGAAGATAGAATTTGAGTACAAATTTGGCACTATGATCGAGATCCCCCGCGCCGCACTTACAGCCAGAGAAATTGCTGAAGTTGCAGAATTCTTCTCTTTTGGAACGAATGACCTGACCCAAATGACCTTTGGTTACAGCCGAGATGACGCGGAACGCAATTTCTTAGTGGCCTATGTGGAAAAAGGTATTCTCCCGGTGAATCCTTTCCAATCCGTTGATACGGATGGCGTTGGACGATTGATGGCTATGTCTGTCACAGAAGGGCGTGAAACCCGTGCGGACCTGGAAGTTGGTATTTGCGGTGAGCATGGCGGTGATCCGGCGTCAATTGATTTTTGTCATACAATCGGGCAGAATTATGTTAGCTGCTCTCCATTCCGTGTTCCTGTTGCCCGATTGGCGGCAGCACATGCGGCTTTGAAATATGCAGCCAAAAAATAAAGAATAACTAAGGTTTAGGATAGAAACCGCGGATTATTTCCGCGGTTTTTTTATTGGATGCGGGTGTAGACCAATTTGTAAATATTCAGGAATTCTGTGATTTGCAGCAGGTAATTTTGCGTTTCTTGGAAACGGATCACTTCCAGGAAAAGATCGGGATCATCATTTGAAAGTGCGAGCCATACTTCAGCATTTCCCGGGCCGGCATTATAGCCTGCAAGTGCGGCTTGAAAATCGCTGTTGAGGTAATTCCTAACATGGCCGAGGTAAAAAGCGCCCTGTGTTAAGCTCACTTCAGCACGCAGCAGATCACTGTGCTCATAATTAGGGGGCCATTTTAGAAGATCCACATTCTCCTGGCCTGTAGCAGGCATGATCTGCGCTAACCCGCTTGCTCCTGCTGCAGAGTAGATATAGGGGTTGAACAGGCTCTCCTGCCGAATAAGCGCGAATAGGAGAAGCGGTGGGATATCAAACTCTTTTGCTGCCGAAACAGTTAGGTCTCGGAAATAAGCGCCAAATCGAATATGTGTGAAGTAGATTGGGGTTGATAGGGATGATAAATCATCCAATCCAGCCATATTTTGGATATTTCGGCAGGTATATATTGCTGGTTGATATATATGCAGATTAATCAGGAAATTCATCAGCCGATAGGTATTTATGACATCCGTTTGCAGTTCTGCGCGAAGTAATTCAGCTTCATTGATCGCGTTTTGATATAACCCCAGGCTCCAATACTCCCTTATTATTTGGATTTTTGGATTGTCTTCCAATTCTCCTAATCCGGAAAGATCAATTTCAGGGGAAATGCTGAAGGTTGCTCTCATCCATTCTTCAGCTTCCTGCTTTTCAAGATTAAGATCGTATCCAAGGTCATAATTTTCATCCAGAGGAAGCGGCGGCAATCCCTTCAGAAGTTCAGAATTGCGGATACTGTAATAATCGGTTGGATCAGATAATTCACCCTGCCTCCACGCATTATCTGCGTTTTCACCATCATTCAACGCATGATAGCATTTCCCGACCCATAAGTAGGTTTTCGCTTTTTCATCTGGTGAGGTGGCTAAAACAAGGGTACGCTGAAAAACTGAAAGAGCATCTTCATACCGGTCTAGACGAAAATATGAAATACCAGCAAGGAAAAGGGCGCGGTAGCTTTGGCTGTCAGAGGGATATTCGTCCATCATGCGTAGCCAGATATTTGCGGCGCCCT
>CAZBCD010000033.1:0-14797 GCA_964490205.1 uncultured Pelolinea sp.
ATGGTGACATTATTACTGGTGAATTTATGGTGACATTATTACTGGTGATTCACATCCTGATTATCAATCAGTGGAAGGAAATATCAGCGTTCATATCTTAGAGCGCAAAGACGGCGACGTTACGCACTTCATTACAATGACATTGTGGATCAATCTGGATGTCATCAAGGGTTTCGCGGAAGACGATATCGAGGCGGCCAAATACTATCCTGAAGACAAAGACTTTCTCCTCGAATTTGAGCCTACTGTTGTTCACTATGAAGTGGTGGGACACACGTAACGGGTCATCTCCATTGAGTTGAGCGATTAAATGCCATACTTTAGTTGGAAAGATAATCAGATTTTTTATCGGGAGGGTGGAAAAGGTCCTTTGCTGCTAATCCTACCCGGTAACACCGCATCATCCATCTGCCATCGGTGATTATTTTCTGAAAGCTGTTGACGAATAAGCTTTTGAAATTAACACCTTTATGATTTTTGCTCAACAAGCAGTATGACACTCGGCGTATCTCCTCCGGAACAGGGGCACCCGAGGAAGCCCCGGTGTGCTTTTTTTATCCCATAATTCACTGTAGTAAATTTCCCGTAAAACAAATATCTATTATTCGTCTGTTATTTCCCCTAGACTTTACTTTATATCTATCATTATTAGTACTTGACATTACTGTGTAGTATACAGTATAATATAGCCATGATGAATGAAAAAAGCACAAAAGATTTTGAAAAGCTAAAGCAGGAGATGCGTCGGGGTGTGATTGTGCTGGCGGCAATGAGCCAGCTCAAGCAGGAACAGTACGGCTATTCCCTCATTAAAAACCTGAAAGAAAAGGGTTTTGAAGTGGGACAGGACACCCTCTACCCGCTCCTGCGGAGGTTGGAGCAGCAGGAACTGCTGGACAGTGAATGGCGTATAGATGATCCTCGTCCGCGCCGATACTACATACTAACCGAAACCGGTGCTGAGATGCTTCAGGATCTCAAAAGCGCGTGGAGAGAACAACAGAAGATAATTAGGAGTTTATTAGATGAAACTGAATAGATCAGCACGTGAATTATTAGACCGCTATCTCTTGGCGGTAAAAAGAGAATTAACCGGCAAGCAGCGCGAGGATATCGCAGCTGAGATCGAATCTTATTTACTTGATCTGCTGGAAGAACGCTTCCCAAAAACGAAAGAAATCACTGAAGCACAGGTCAAAGGGATCTTGCAGGAAATGGGTGCCCCCCGAAAAGTTGCCGCACAATATTCCCCCCAGCGCTATCTCATCGGGCCGCGGCTCTTCCCTGCTTACTTCCTCGTTCTGAAGATCGTCGTCGCAGCAGTGGTCGGGGCATTGACTTTGAGCACCATCATCAATTCCATCATCGGTGAGACCATCAATATATGGTTGGCGGTCTTTGAATACTTAGGGACTATCTGGAGTGGAGCGCTCTCAGCTATGGGATCGATTACACTTGTGTTTGCGATCATTGAACGTGTTGGTGAAGGAAAAGAGATCAAGGAAATTGACGAATTGCATGAGTTCAACCTTCCGGACCTACCTGAGCTCCCCGCCGAAGATAAAGAGCCCGGCAAGATCGGCCTATCCATAGAGATCGCGCTTGGCATCATCGGGTTCGCATTTTTCACATACGTCAACAGCACCGGCGGGTATGTACCCTATTTCTTCAACCCACAGGCGGAAATGGAGATGGTACGGTTGTTTTCCGATAACTTTCTGCGGTATATACCGCTGATATTAGCTCTGGCTGGCCTTGATCTGGCCCGCAATATAACGCTGCTGGTTCTGGGATATCACAGCGCCCTCACCAATTGGTGGCACATCTGCACGCAAAGCGCGCAAGTGGTCATGATGGTATTCTTGATAAAATCCCTGCCCCTGATAACCCTGGATGCGTTCCGCAGTATTGGCGCTGCGGATTTGGATTTCGCTCACCTTGTATCCTTAGCAAATACCGGAATGGCCATCGGGATGGCAGTAGGTATCGTTGGGACAAGCATAGACATAATACGCAAGGTCATTCGGGAAATCCGCAGCCCTTCCGCGTAATTCCTGCCGAATAAGAAATTCACCAAAGAGCAGAGATTATATCTGCTCTTTTTTCATTATGTTAAAAGAATAAGTGACCCATTAGTAACAAGGAGTTTCAATCAATTTTTCGTTTATAATATTGACCAGCGCCGAACTCGACGCTCCTTGTTTACCCCTTTTCGAGTTGAGACAACTTTACAATGACAAAATATAAGACTACGAATTTTTCGCAGCCATATGGATGCCATTTAATTACCGACAACGGGAATACCGATGATTGATAATTTTATTTTATTGGTCTTGATGGTCGCGTTTTCCTCTTATGCAATATTTTCACGCCGCCTGCTTTTTTCAGCTATTGCGTTGGGATTAAGCAGTTGTTTACTGGCCATCATCTTTTTCGATCTGGATGCCCCGTTTGCTGGTGGATTTGAGCTCAGTATCGGCGCTGGTCTGATAAGCCTACTTTTCATTATGGCCATAAGCTTGACCGAAAGGAAACAACAATAAAAATGGCGGCCAAGAAGCGATACGGAATGCTCATCTTCACTCTGTTCATATTGGTTCTGTTCTCATCAGCCTGTTCATTTTATGAACCAATATCTACACCGAAACATGAAATCCACGATGAATCTACCAACGAGATTTCTTTTCAAGAATACCTATGGCAGGAACACCCTTTAGATCTAATCATCCAAATAGGATTATTGCTCGCTGGTGCATTTGGTGTAGCCGCGCTTCTTCCTTCACCTGACGAGGAATAAACAATCGGGAAAATTAATGCTGCAAATTGAATTCTTATCATTTTTTAGTGGAGCACTTTTTATTCTGGGCTGGATTTGCCTGATCAGCCAACGGAATGCTTTTAAGCAGGTCATCGGATTGAAGATCATGCTCCAAGGTGTGACTTTAGCATTGGTTCTAGCAGGAAAATTACAGGAAAACATGAATTTAGCGCAGACCATGGTCATCTCCGCGCTCATTGTGGAAACTATAGTAATTGCCCTGGCTTTGGCTATGATCGTCAGTATATTCCGCAACATTCCTGATGGGGATATTGATCTCTTGAGAAAGCTGAGAGGATAATGGCTGTTTTTTTGATTCTCGCATTGATCATTCTCCCAATTAGCTTGGGCACAATATTTATTCTTTTTTCACGTCGGTTAAACGACCCAACGCCGCTCTATTTATTTATTCTCAACATGCTTGCAATGATAGTGTCAGCATTGGCAGCTTCTTTTTCCTCTCCACCGCTTCGTCTCTGTTTTACCTGGCAGCCTTCTGCGGGGGAAATATGTTTATTATTTGAAAAAACTTCTCTTTTGTTAGTTTTATTGGTAAGTATTTCACTGCTGTTAATGATCTTCATTCATCACAGCCAAACCTCCGTTATTTCCTCTCAACAATTAGGGCTGGCTCTCATTTCTATTTCCGCGGCGAATATTGCTTTCCTTACTGAGCATTTATTGCTGCGTTATGCTGCACTGGAGGCAACTGGTTTATGTGTGGTTGGCGCATCCTTAGCACTGTCTCTCTCAAACAAGAAGACTTGGGACAACACAAAACTGGTTTTCTTGAATTTTCGCTTGGGGGACATTGGCTTGCTAGCAGCCATCTTCCTTTTTTATGCTATCAGCGGTACGTTTAACATCAGCCAAAACTTTAATCTATCTGTACAACTGCCGTTTACTATACGTGTTGTTCTAACCATCGGATTATTATCAGCGGTTTGGATTAAGATGGCAATCTGGCCTTTGGATTTTTGGGCAGCTCTTTGTTCTTCTCTTCCGCCAGTATTACGTACCTGGCTTGTTGATCTGCTGATACCTTCTCTGGGCGCCTATCTGCTCTACCGCACCTCACCACTATTGCTTTCAAGCAGTAGTATTTCCTCATGGGTTGTATTATTTGGATGTATTGCAGCGATAACCAAAGTGTTTTTCACATCAACAAACAACCAGGATGGGATGCTCAACCGCAATCCATTAGTTTTTTCTTCGATCTGTTTAGTTGTTTTGGCCGCTTCCGGGAAGCAAAATACTCTTTGGGCTTTTATGGTTTTTTGGATGTTCACCAGACTTGTATTTTTATTGATCTCGCCTAGGCAAGAGCTGGCGTCTGGGTTACAAAAAACTCAATATCAGTCGCTGAATTTGGCTTCTCGACTTTTACTCTTAGGATTTTCTCTTTTCGCATTATGGCAAGCTGCCTTGCCAACCTCAGTTTCACCCGCGCTTATTGCAGTGCTGTGGACAACCTGGTGGCTGCAATTAATTCGTATTCTGAAGTTCAGTTATTCTTTGAAAAACACATCGCAAAAAAGAAATATAAAAGGAAATTTCAAAGAAATTTTGCGCTCCACATTTATCGGATTATCACTTACGGGAATATGTGCTGCAGCTTTCGCCAGCTCCATTTTTTTTCTTTCCTTGCTGGTTAAAGGAAAAGGGATTTGGATAATTCCAAACCGAACATATTTCCAATATTTCCCTTTAATATCGTTTAATTTCTGGAGTTCGCTAGTTTTGGCTGTTTTCGGATTATTTTTCCTGGCAGACAAAACCGTGGATTTCAAGAAATACGCAAAGACCCTGGTAACTTCACTCCGTTTACGGAAACAGCCATCCTTGGTAATAGAAACCAGTTCAAATCCAGATCCATTAGACTTCACTGCTTCTTTCTCCTCGTTTTTTATAGCCATAGGCACTTATATATATAAAACCATCGAGCGCGGCAGCACTTCTTATGTTTCCAAGTTTTTTACGACTTCAGCTACTTATATCTACGAAAACATTGAACACGGTAGTATAGAGAAGTTGATTAAGGGAATTCAAAAAGTTTTTACTTTCCTGTTTAACAAGGTCGAAAAATTCACTAGCGCCAATCTTTGGATGCACACATTGAGATCTGTTATCGATTCTTCTCACAGGGTGCAGAGCATACACCAGGGATTTCTGCGCGTTAACCTGGTTTGGTTATTATTGTTTATCGTTGTTTTAATTTTGATCGTTATGAGCCCTAATATTGGATCGATTTTTTCTATAGGATGATTACAGAGGAAAAGAAATGAAAACACAAGAGATTATCAATTTATCCGTACTGCTAATAAAAATTTTACCGGCTTTCTTGTTGCTCATAATCGGTAAGGTTGTCCACCGCTACGCGAAGTGGATTGCCCTTACAGCATCGCTTGCTTCCCTTGGATTATTCATTGCGTATATTCCCACTTTGCAGCAAGGGTTAAATACACCCCTCAATTTGGATTACCTGCCAGCGATGGGCATTCAATTAAGTTTGAAAATTGACTGGTTATCTTTTCCTTATTTATTAACTGAAGAATTTGTTACGATTTTTGCTATGATCTATGCGGTAGGTTATATAAAATCGGATGATCGCAACCACATCTTTTACGCTTTGCTGCTGCTTTTTTCTGCTGGCATGTCTGGGACTACACTGGCAAATGATATTTTTCTTTTTTACTTCTTCTGGGAATTAATGCTGATTGCTTCTGCATTATTGGTGGTGAATTGGGGGGAAAGCGCAAAAAGAACTGCTGTTGCCCTTAAATATTTCATCATCACTCATTTAGGTTCATTATTAGTATTGGTGGCTATCATCATGGTTTATTCCCAAAGCGGCACGGATCATTTTTCCGCTTTATGGGAAGGGGTTCAAGAACATCCAGAGACAATACCATTGATCGGCACACTTTTCTTGCTCGGTTTTGGCGTCAAAATGGCAGTCGTACCGTTTCACATTTGGCTGCCGGATACACACTCAGAAGCTCCAATGCCAGTTACGATCATGTTGGCAGCTGCCATGTTAAGCATGGGTACTTATGGCATTTTACGCTTCCCCATGAGCTTTCTAACCCCCAGCCAATTCGCTATGTTTATGCTGCCAATGATGATAGTGGGAATAATCTCGGAGTTCTACGGAGCAATTATGGCGTTAGTTGAAACGGATATCAAGCGCATCATAGCCTACTCCAGTGTCAGCCAAATGGGATATATACTTTTTGGTTTAGGAACCCTCACACTCTCTGGTGTAGTGGGGGCTACTTTGCATGTGATTTATCACGCGATTGTTAAAGCTCTTTTATTCTGCTGTGTCGGCTGGATAATAAAAGCAGTTGGCCAACGCAATATCCAAGCTATTCGTGGGCTGCGCAAAAGAATACCGCTTCTCACCACATGTACCATTTTGGGGGCGCTTTCTATCGCCGGGGTACCAGCTTTAGCTATTTTCAACAGCGAGTGGCTGATCTTCAGCAGTGGTTTCCAAACACCTTACATTGGGTTAGCCATTCTTGAAATACTTGGTTCAATCTTGACATCAGCTTATATCCTACGTCTCGTTGGCACAATGTTTTTCACGCCGGGAGAATCCTCACAAATTCATAAGGTTCCCTTTTCAGTCAAACTGGTCACAGTCTCTCTCACCATATTGACAGTTGTTGCGGGGATCTTCCCCAGGCCTCTCTTTAATTACGTAGTCAATGAACTGCCCTTAATTCTAGGAGGAGGATGGTAACGTTTTCACTTCAATATCCTCAAATACCGCTTCTTTTTCTAGGTTGGATGGCTGTTTTCATTTTTCTGGCAGCGCGATCTTTCAAAATAAGCAATGTTTCTATGGCGCTATCAGCTGCACTATCATTTTTGCTTGTCTTTTTCTATATGATATTTGAAAGCCGATTGCTTCATATAGCAAATCATTCGTTCAATGGAACCCCCAACAGCCTTACCAGCCTTTTTTCGTCAACCGCTTTTTATGAATACGAACCAGGGGCAATTTTGATCAGCCTTATTACTTTTGGTTTAGCATTCCTCGTTTCTATCTATTGCGCTGAATATATCAATTTAGATCGCCGCCAGCAGGCTTTTTATCCGTTATTAATTCTTATGATTTGCGGATTAGCAGGTATGCTTTTTTCTGCTAACCTGATGGTTTTATATCTATTTTGTGAGTTGATGAGTATTTGTGCCTATGCGCTCGTTGCTTTTAGACGCCGCACTGATACAGCCATTGAGGCTGGATTTAAATATCTAATGATGGGCAGTGTTGCTTCCATTGTGATCTTATTAGGCATAACATTATTGTTTCTAACTTATGGCTCAATAAACATCTGTGATATGCAGGGTTCAACAAGTTGGCCAGCTCAAATAGGTGCCCTAATGTTTTTTGCGGGATTCTGTCTAAAAAGCGCCTTGGTTCCCATGCACACTTGGCTGCCTGATGCGCACGGCAGAGCTCCCAGCAGCATTAGCGCCATATTATCCGGCATTTTGGTACAGGGCGTATTCTATGTAACGATTAAGATCACTTTATCGTTTGGTTTTGATCAAGTTCTGTTGGGAACAATTTTGCTGTGTTTATCCTTACTCAACATTGTGGTTGGTAATTTAATGGGATTAGTACAAAACCACACCAAACGCTTATTAGGATATTCAACCATCGCTCAAATGGGGCATATTACTCTTTGTATGGCAGTTGGGTTACGCAATAATCTTGTAATTGCCCTGCAATCTGGTTTCTTTATCATTATTGTTCATGCATTTGCCAAAAGTCTCGCATTCTTAACCAAGGGAGTCTTCCATTATTATGTAGACGCTAGCGAAATCAAACATCTACATCGGGCATCAAGCTTACCCTTATTCCTATCAATGGCATTTGGTTTATCTATTATCAGTCTTTCTGCTCTACCGCCATTCCCGGGTTTTACCGGAAAATGGCTCGCCCTGACAAGTTTTTTTACATCGGCCGATAAAATTACAGTCTTGAGCGCTTTGGTCTTTTTAGTCGGCGGTCTGGTTGCGTTTGGTTATTACTTTCCATTGCTGCTTATCTTGTTTTCAAAACCGGAGAGGCAATTGCCAGATGAGAATGATAAAAGAAATCACAAGAAAATATCGCTTTGGATGAGTATGCCCATAGCAGTATTGGTCATCATAATTCTTTTTATCAGTGTAGTTCCACAGTATCTGATGGATATAACATTGGAAGCTGGACAATTTTTAATAGGAGTGATGAGGTAATCATGGAAAATTATTCTATATGGTTTTCACCTCCTATTCTTTTTGCCATTTTTATTTTTCTTGGCGGATTGATGTTGGGTGTGGGCAAATTGATATCAGCCAAAGGTACGGAAAATCCAGCAAAATTCATCCACTATTCCTGCGGTGAAGATTTAGATACGCCAAATTTAGAGTTGAATTATCACGCCTTCTTTCGCCTTGCCTTGCTATTTGGGATATTGCACATCGTCGCATTAGCTATCTCAACCATACCGGCAAAAGCGGACATAAAAATATTATCTGTTACCTATGTGTTTGGCGCTGCAGTAAGCATGTTTATTCTTTTGGAGCGTGATTGATATGAATAAAGCCAAAATTCCGAAAGTTCTTAGATGGGCACGCCAAAAATCACCCTGGATTTTGCACTTTAACACGGGTGGATGCAATGGATGCGATATCGAAATTCTTAACTTGCTTACCCCGCGTTATGATGTCGAAAGATTCGGGATTCTAAAAGAGTCATCACCTCGCCATGCCGACATTCTAATTTGCACCGGACCGGTGACCCAGCAGGTAAAACCTCGCCTACAGCGGATTTACGACCAAATGCCTGAGCCTAAATGGGTGCTTGCTGTTGGAAGTTGTAGCTGCTCTGGTGGGGTTTTTTCTGGTGCCCATAACATTCTCGGCGGAATTGATAAGGTTTTACCGGTTGATATGTATATCGCTGGATGCCCATGTAGGCCAGAAGCCATCATCGACGGAATCGTTAAGTTGCTGGAGCAGGTTAAATGATCAAAGAAAAAGTAGTTAATAAATTACAAGATGTATTGAATTTAGATAGATCAGCCACAAAGCTAATGCCTCTCAATGAGGTGAAAATTTCTATACCAAAAAAGCAAATATTGTTAGCGGTTAAGACAATATTGAAGTTCGGTATCTGGCATCTCTCAACTATCACTTGCCAACAATTAGAAGATGATTTTATTTTGCTCTACCATTTCTGGAAATCTGGCGGTCTTACTTTACGAATTAGATTGGATGACAAAAACCCACAGGTTGACAGCATCTGCTCGTTGATCCCCGGCGCAGAATATTATGAACGGGAAGCCCGCGAAATGTTTGGAATTGATTTTCCTGGCTTGCCAAATCCTATTCCGCTCTTGTTACCTGATGGTTGGCAAGGTGGATACCCCATGAGAAAAAAAGAGCAATCAAGTCAGGAAAAACCAAAAGATAATAACCGCCGGCAAAAAGGGAAATCCTCATGAGCAAGATCACTGTACCAATTGGGCCACAACATCCCTTGCTTAAAGAACCTCTTTCTTTCCTTGTTTCTTTAGAGGGAGAAAAAGTAACAGACAGTACTTTGCGTTTAGGGTACGTGCACCGAGGTATCGAGAAATTGACTGAACAGCGCACGTATATTCAAAATGTGTATCTTATTGAACGCATTTGTGGAATTTGTTCTCATGTCCATTCAACCACCTATTGTCAATCAGTAGAAGCATTACTGAAGCTTGAAGTTCCTAAACGTGGGTTGTATATCCGTATGCTTTTATGTGAATTGGAAAGAATCCACAGCCATCTTCTTTGGCTTGGGGTGCTTGCTAAGAACATCGGCCTCAACACCCTTTTCATGTATGCCTGGCGTGATAGAGAAATCGTTCTGAATATTATGGAAGAGATTTCTGGAGGCAGGGTTTCTCATGCTGTTAATATAATCGGCGGTGTCCGAGCAGATTTAAACGAGAAACATCTTTCCCTTCTGCAAAAGAGCTTACAAGAACTGACCATGCGTGTCGAGGAAATATTGCGATCAATAGAAAATGACCACAGTTTCCGAGCCAGAACCCGTAATATTGGGTATCTCTCTTTAGAAGACATTAAGCGTTATTGTGTTGTGGGTCCTGTCGCTCGCGCTTCTGGTTTAGATGTAGACATTCGCCGTGATGCTCCTTATGCTGCCTACGATGAACTCAGTTTTGAAGTTCCACTGATGACTGAAGGTGATGTGTGGGCGCGTTCTATTTTGCGCATTCTAGAGACTATTCAGGCTATCCGATTGTGTACACAAATCATTCACAATCTTCCCGACGGTCCAGTATCAGTATCTGCCCCTCGAAGAGTGCCTGCAGGGGAAGTCGTAAGTCGGGCTGAGGCTCCACGCGGAGAAGTTTTTTATTATCTGCGCAGCGACGGCAGCCAAAACCCCGCACGTTTAAAAGTGCGCACCCCAACTTTAACTACCTTAATTACCTTACCAGGACAGTTAAAAAATATGCAGTTAGCAGATGTTTCAGCCGTTATCGCTGGAGTGGATTTATGCATCGCTTGCGGAGACCGGTAAAAAGAAGGAAATTAACAGCATGAATCAGATTGATATATTTTTCAGAATCTTCATTTTCCCAGGTTTCCTTTTTCTGCTGGTTATCGCCCTTTTTTTGCATTGGCTGGATCGCAAACTGATTGCTCGTTTCCAGGGTAGAGTTGGTCCTCCATGGTATCAACCCTTGGCTGATTTAGTGAAATTATTTGGGAAAGAAGATGTTTTACCGTCTGGAACAAATCTGTTTTTCGCCGCGTTATTACCTCTTATATCGTTTGCCTCGGTGCTCACAGCCAGTTTTTACCTTCCCATTGCCATTCAGTCAACCCCCTCTTTCCAGGGTGATTTCATAGTCCTGATGTTTTTACTGAGCATGCCATCATTATTGTATTTTCTCGCTGGTTGGGCAACTCGAGGTGTATATTCGGTTATTGGCGGCAACCGGGCTTTGCTGCAGTATTTTTCATACGAAGTACTCTTTCTATTAGCAATGAGCGGTGCGGCAATTGCAAGCGGATCTTGGTCGCTTGCGGATATTCGTTTAGCACAGATAAAAGAAGGCCCATACATTTTTCCGCAAATAGCGGGTTTTTTGCTTTCCTTGGCTGGCTTGATAGGCAAACTAAAACGAGAGCCCTACGATATTCCTAAGGCAAAATCTGAGGTTATTGCAGGCGCATTAACTGAATTTAGCGGTAAAAAGTTAGCCCTTTGGTACCTTACAATTCAATTGCAAACCGTAGCTGGGTTATCTTTTCTGATCCACTGTTTCTTTTCCGGGTTCTGGCAGATGAACACAATTAGTGGGCTCCTTATTTTTTTCCTGCTCTTGATTTTTTTACAATGTGTACTTTCCGCTATCAGCGCTATATATGCTCGACTACGAATTGACCAATTAATTCACCTCAATTGGTATATTTTTATTCCCCTGACCCTTCTGCATAATATTTATATATTACTGAAATGAAAAATATATTATTGAAAATACGCTCCTTTTTTTATTTGCTGCCCAATATTATGGAGGCTTTGTTTTCCAAGCCTGAGACTATTGCCTATCCAGAAGTTTCACTTAGATCGTCAGCAAGTTATCGCGGAAGCGTTCACATAATTGCCAAAAACTGCATTGGGTGTGGTTTATGTGCTCGCGATTGCTCTGCTGCTGCATTAGCGCTGGAGAAAGATTCAAAACAAAGTTTCCGGCTCATTCATTACCGAGACCGCTGTACTTCCTGCGGTCAATGCGAACTGAGCTGTAAGTTCAACTCAATTTACTTGGATAATACGTATAAAGAAGCATCTGCTGAACGAAAAGACTTCTTTGAGATTTTAGTCGATAAAAACGAGAAAATTCATACCTAAAGAATCAATTAAGTTAAGCATTTTTTATTGGCGATTGACCATATTTGTTTGTGTACATTCCAGAGGTGCCTTTCACCTTTTTCTTTTACGCTGAGGATTGGCTGTTGTTAATATCGCTAACCAGCGCGTTTCATCCGATGCCTCCAGTAAAAGTTTTGTTGCGATCAGGGTCAGCGGTACTGCGAGGATTGTCCCGATTGGGCCAAGTACGAAGGTCCACAGCACCAATGAGAGCATGACAAACAAAGAAGAAATATTCAAATCCTCTTCCATGGCACGAGATTTTATTACATTCTCAATAATAAAGTTGATCAAGATAATACCTACGCCCACAATCAGCGCGGTCTGCCAGTTAAATTCGAGCAGCGCTAAAATAACCGGCGGAATAACCGAAAAAATGATACCTACGCTGGGAATGAAATTCATCAAAAAGCCTACGATCCCCCACAGCACCGCGAAATCTACTCCTAGAAACATTAACAGCACTGCGTTTGCCACACCGATGATTAAACCCATAGAAGTCGTGATTGACAAATAGCGCCGAATAGATGACATCAGATCGGTCAGTGCAAGTATTTGCTGATCATCCTTGAACATCTCTTCAAATTTATCAGGCAGGAAGGCAAAATCAGCTAGCATAAACGCAACCAGCAGGAAAACGATGAACCAGTTTGAGAAGGCATCCACTATCCCGCCCAGCAGATTTCCGCTTACATTTAGTATTTGCGTGACATCGAAAAGCTCAAAATTGAGTAAACTTCCCACATCAACAGGCAGGGTATCGATCAGCACCAGCACACTATTCACCAGTCCCTGCAGAGAATCCGAATAATCTGGGATGCGGTTGATGAACTGTGTAATCGAGATCACCGTGATACTCACCATCACCGATAGCACTAACAGGATCAGCAACATCACGATCACCAACGCCAACCATGTGGGCACGTGCCTGTCTATTAGCCAGCGGTGGAAAGGAAAGAATAATATTGCTAAGATAAAAGCAATGATGATTGGGGTGATAATCCCCGCAGCTTCCCGCATGCCGAACACGATAACTACAAGACACGCTAGAAAGAGCATGATCTTGGAAGTTGAACGCAGTCTTGAAGGTTCTGTAGATCGAGATTCCATTTGTGTCTTCTCCTATATCTCTAATCGCAAACTACCACAATAATACGCCACATGCTATTTAAATCATATCACGGAGGAATATTATTTTGAAGTAAGTCCCTGCAGAAAAACATCTTAAAGCCACCGAGGTAATCTCCCTTTCCTATATTTGTACTACCTTCGAATCAATACTTATTCTCTTAGATTCTACAGAGCACAAAGCAGGAGATCGCATCGCTCCATTCGCAATTACAGTAATATATATATCCTTGCTGAGTCTTATTTCCGACAATCTAATAAAAGAAGAAGTTATCTAATAATTCAAATCTATATGATAAAATATCATCGGCAGCCGAGGTAGATTTTTACTGCGGTCCTGAGGAGTATTTAGTAAGAATCAACTCAAAGAACGAGCAAGATCGGAGATTGATCAGCCAAAGGAAAATAGGTCTAAATATACAATATAAATGAACTTTTAGATTGGCTTCTTAGGATTTGTCTCTGCTGAGGCAAATTTTTCTTTTATAAGAATTGAAAAAGCCAATGATTTAGAAGATAAACAGAAAGGAGCTTAAATTGCCATCAGTTGTATTAAGAAATGGAGAATCACAGCAGGGGTTATCCCGCCGTTTCCGGAAGAAAGTCATTCGCAGTAAAATACTCAGCGAAGTCCGCAAACGCCGGTGGTTCGTATCCCGAACAGAACAAAGGCGGCAGGATAAGAAAAAAGCTATCCGCCGCGCACAGCAGCGCAAACGTTATCCCAACTATAAAAATAAATATTAATCTGCTGAAAAAATGCGCAGGCAGAACCAAGGTCATTTTGCCTGCGCGATTTTTCGCGGCATTAATACGGTATCCTCTCACTTGCTTTCCAATTTTTTATCTACTAAATCCAAAGAATTTTTCGGTAGCCACTCTGCCGGCTGTAAATAGCTGCTGGTATTCCTTACTTTCTGGTGACAGGTCAAACTGCGTTGATGAAATGCCGCAGTCACTGATCTCGATCGTCCGTTGTTTATCCGCCATATTCTCTACCAGATTTGATACCTGGTGTGAATCATAAAGGCTGCGCACGGTCAGGTCTAAAAATTCCCATAAATTTTTCGGTTCATCCACCTTATCTTTGTCGAATAACTTACTGGGGAACAGGAACAGTCCCAGCGTCTCCCAATTGATCCCATCCCGATACGATTTGCTCTCTTTCGCGTATACCGGTTGGTCAAAGATATGAATTGGGTAATTGTTGAATAGCCCGCCGTCCACGTAATAATCCCCCACACCCATCTTTTTTCCATCAAAACGCAGTGCTTCAAAGAATAAAGGAATTGACATCGACATACGCACCGCGTCCGCTACTTCCACGTTCGGTGTGTTGTTAACTGAAAACACTTCCGCCCTGTGCCGGGAGATATTCGATGCGATTATATGCAGGTTGCGATAACCCAGCTTCTGGAAATCACTGAAAGTCGCCCTTGGGTTACCACGGCACTGATCAGCTATGATGGACTGCAGCCAATTATGAAAATAAGCGCTTGAATACCAACCGAATTTTTCAAATAGGCGCGTATAATTCTCCGAATTCTTTAAAAGAATAATGTTCTTTTCATTCCCTTTGACTGCCCGTTGGGGTACTTTCTGCAGGTCTAACGTATTGAATAATTCCAGCGTATCCATCGTGTTTTTTCGAAAACTGACGAGTGTGGCCGCAATAGCGCCTGAAGAAGTGCCTGCCACTCGCTCAATATTCTTAAGCACATTCAGCTCATCCAGCACTTGAAACGCGCCCATATAAGCGATTCCCCTAACGCCACCTCCTTTAAACACCAGATTACGGTACATCCCTCTCTGGATACCGCGTTCAAATTTCTGTTTAATTTTATTTATAATGTCTGCTGGATTCAAGTATCAAGTGCAACAGTGATTATTTAAGAATACCACAGGCGGGT
>CAZBCD010000034.1:0-14507 GCA_964490205.1 uncultured Pelolinea sp.
TAAGGGTTATCATTCATTGTAAGATGAATTGAGGTTTTTCTCTGATTTTTATTATATTGACAATGGACAAATTTACTTTTCTCGAGTAAACTAGTCAGAATTAATAAGGAAAATAATTTCTAATGAATTTGCTCAAACAATTTCTTATTAGCTTGTCCCTATTACTGGTTCTTATCATCATTATTAAGAACCCTGATTACACTTGGGCAGTTGAGCTAATTAGAAATAAGGAGAGCTTGGACTGAGAACAAAAGCTACTGGAAATAGCAGGGCTGCCCAAAAAGGGAAGCCCTTTTTTTATTGTTTATTCGAAAAAAAGAAATGAATTTTACGAGGAGATAATGCGGTCAGACAAGATCAAAAAAGGATTTGAAAGAGCACCCCACCGGGCATTGCTCAAAGCGACAGGAGTAAAAGATGAAGACTTTGATAAACAATTCATTGCGGTTGTAAATTCCTATATCGACATCATTCCTGGTCATATGCATTTGCAGCCCTTCGGAAAATTGGTAAAAGACATCATTAGAGATTCTGGTGGAGTGCCATTTGAATTTAACACCATAGGTGTAGATGATGGGATTGCTATGGGACATTCTGGAATGAAGTTCAGCCTGCCCTCGAGAGAATTAATTGCCGACAGTATAGAAACCATGATCCAAGCTCATTGCTTTGACGGCATGATATGCATCACGAACTGTGACAAAATTGTTCCAGGTATGGTGATGGGAGCACTTCGGGTGAATATACCCGCAATCTTTGTCTCTGGTGGTCCAATGGAAGCAGGAAAGACTCCTGATGGGAAAATCGTAGATCTGATCTCGGTTTTTGAAGGTGTCGGTGAATATCAGGCAGGGAAGATCACAGAAGGCCAACTCAAGGTATTAGAAAGTTATGGTTGCCCGACCTGCGGGTCCTGTTCTGGGTTATTTACTGCAAACTCGATGAACTGTCTCTTGGAGGTTCTTGGTTTAGCACTTCCTTATAATGGCTCGGCACTGGCTACAAGCGAAGAGCGTACTGCGCTTGTGAAACAAGCCGCTGGGCAGATTGTAGAACTAGTTAACGCGGATCTAAAACCACGAGACCTTGTAACTGAAGAAGCAATTGATGATGCTTTTGCTCTGGATATGGCGATGGGAGGCAGTACCAACACCGTACTGCATACCCTGGCTTTCGCTCATGAAGCGGGCATTGATTATTCTCTGGAACGCATCAACCAGATTGCAGCTGAAATTCCACATTTATGCAAGGTTAGCCCTTCAGGTAAATGGCACATGGAAGATGTCCACCGCGCTGGCGGAGTCCCGGCAATATTGAATGAAATTGCCGGATTAGGAGAAAAATTACATTTAGATCGCCCCACGGTTGCGGGGAAACCTTTAGGCGAGTTGATAAAAGGCAAAAAAATCTCAGATCCAGAAGTAATCCGTTCTTTGAGCAACCCACATTCGCAGACAGGAGGTCTGGCAATCCTGTACGGTAATCTGGCTCCGGAAGGTGGGGTTGTAAAAATTGGCGGAGTTGCCCAATCCATGCGCCAGTTTACAGGACCAGCCCGAATTTTCGAAAACCAGGACAATACTATTGAAGGTATTATTGATAATCAAGTAAAGGAAGGGGATGTGGTTGTTATCCGTTATGAAGGCCCTCAGGGCGGCCCGGGTATGCAGGAAATGCTCTCTCCCACCTCGGCTATCATGGGGATGGGTCTTGGAGAAAAGGTTGCTCTTATAACCGATGGACGTTTTTCCGGAGGAACTCGCGGTGCTTGCATCGGGCATATTAGCCCAGAAGCTGCTGCAGGTGGCCCGATCGCAGCCCTGGAAGATGGAGATATGATCGAGATTGATCTTGAAAATCACAGTATAAACGTCAAACTTAGCGATGAGGAAATTCAGAAACGCCTAAAGAAGCTACCTGAATTTAAACCAAGAACAAACAGCTCCTGGTTGAGCCGCTATTCCCGAGTGGTAACCAGTGCCAATCAAGGTGCTGTGCTGATCTAGAAAATACTACGGAGAAAACCTATGAAATTAACCGGTGCAAGGATTATAAACGAATGTCTGGTCCGAGAAGGTGTAGAAGTAATTTTTGGTTATCCTGGCGGGGCAATTATGCCGGTCCATGATGCGATGCTGGACTACCCCATCCATCATGTGCTCACTCGCCATGAGCAGGGAGCAATTTTCGCGGCTGATAGTTATGCCAGAACATCCGGCAAAGTTGGAGTGGCAATCGCTACTTCAGGGCCGGGTGGAACTAATCTGGTAACGGGCATTGCAACTGCCATGATGGATTCAATACCTGTAGTATGCATAACAGGGCAGGTTGCAGCGCATCTGATCGGTGGTGATGCTTTTCAAGAGACGGATATAACCGGTATCACACTCCCTATAACCAAACATAATTATTTGGTTTCCAGTGCGGATGAAATAGCCCAGGTTATTCGTGAAGCTTTTTTCATCGCACGGAGTGGACGACCTGGTCCGGTACTGGTGGATATCTGCAAGAATGCGCAAATAGATGAAGCGGAATTTGTTTATCCAGATGAGGTCTTGCTACCCGGGTATAGGCCACCGGAGCATGCACCAATAGAAGATCTAGAAAAAGCAGTTGAACTGATCGATAAATCAATCCGCCCAGTTATCTTGGCCGGGCATGGCATTCAAATGTCCGGCGCAATGGATGAGCTGAAATCATTCGCCGAGAGGACACAAACACCGGTGGCGATGACTCTCCTTGGGCTGGGTTCTCTTCCTGCTTCTCATGCTTACAGCCTGGGCATGATGGGCATGCATGGCGAGGCATACTGCAATCAGGCCATTCAAAACGCGGATCTCTTGTTAGCGTTTGGTATGCGTTTTGACGACCGCGTTACCGCCCATCTGCGGACCTATGCACCACGTGCACGCAAGATCCATATAGATATTGACCCCTCCGAAATCAACAAAAATATAAAGGTGGATGTACCCCTGGTGGGTAATCTAAAAACCGTCCTTAACGATATGATCCCGCTTGTCCAACCAAATGACCATGAAGATTGGCTGGATAAGATCAATGCCTGGAAAGAAGAAACGAAAACCCGTGACATCCTGTCTTGGCCAGATGAAGAAAAACTCCATTCTGTGCATGTGATCCGCGATTTCTGGGAAAAAACTGCCGGCGACGCGATTGTCACGACTGGTGTTGGGCAACACCAAATGTGGACTGCACAATATTACCAATTAGAGCAGCCGTATCGCTTGATCACTTCCGGTGGTGCTGGGACAATGGGTTTTGGTTTGCCTTCAGCCATTGGTGCCTGGTTCGCCAATCCTGACAAGGAGATTTGGACAGTGGAAGGTGATGGTAGTTTCCAGATGTCAATGAACGAATTGGCCACTGTCGTTCAGGAAGGTGCCAATATAAAGATCTTATTGATCAACAATAGTTTTTTGGGAATGGTGAGGCAGTGGCAAGAATTCTTTTTTGATAAACGGTATGCTGCGACGAAGATCAGTGGGCCAGATTTCGTCAAGATTGGTGAGGCATACGGTATACCATCCAGGCGTATCACTAAACGTAAAGATGTAATGGACGCCATAACTTTTGCCCAGGAAACTCCTGGACCAGTTTTGATTGAATACCAGGTTGAAAAAGAAGACTCGGTTTATCCGATGGTACCCTCTGGAGCTTCGCTAGATGAGATGATTCGCCGCCCAATTATTCGGCAGAAAAAAAAGAGCAAATAAAGCAGGAGAAAAAATGCAACATATCGTTATCGCAAAAGTAGAAAATAAACCAGGTGTGCTAAATCGGGTTGTCTCACTTTTCAGGCGCCGAAATTTTAATATTGAATCATTGAATGTTGGACGCACCGAAAACCCGGATATTTCTCGTATGACTATCGTGATGGAGGATAAAGAATTGGACCCCCGCAAGGTTGAAGCCAATTTGTATAAACTGGTCAATGTGTTAGATGTTCAAGACGTCACTAACCAGCCAGCAGTAACCCGAGATTTGGCACTAATTAAAGTTGCAGCAAAGCCTTCCAAAAGATCTGAGATTGTAAACCTTGCGAACATTTTCAGAGCCAAGATTGTTGATGTCGCCCCAGACTCAGTGATTGTTGAGATCACTGGAACGGAAGAAAAGATAGAAGGTTTAATTGAACTTCTTAGCCCAATAGGTATCACTGAATTGGTTCGTTCTGGACAGGTAGCTATGCTGCGCGGAGATTCTCCAGGTATCAGGTACAATCCCGGTGCAAATGGACATAATAACAATCCAAAAAACGGAAAAGGATAATTATGGCAACAATTTATTATGAAGCAGATGTAAATCCTGAACTTATTAAAAGCAAAAAAGTAGCTGTAATTGGATATGGGTCGCAGGGTCATGCCCATGCGCTTAATTTACAGGACAGTGGAGTCGAGGTTATGGTAGGCCTTCGTCCTGATAGTAAATCCATCCAAAAAGCAAAAGCCGATGGCGTTACTGTTGCTACTGTATTCGAAGCAGCAAAATGGGCAGATGTGATCATGATATTGGCACCGGATACTCGCCATCCGAAGATTTACGAAGAAAACATATTGCCGAACCTGAAAGCGGGAAAAACGCTTATGTTTGCACACGGATTCAATATTCGCTTTAATACAATCACTCCTCCGAAAGATGTGGATGTCAGCATGATAGCACCAAAAGCACCGGGGCACCGCGTTCGTGAAATTTACCAGACTGGCGGCGGCACACCCTCTCTACTGGCTGTTTTCCAGGATGCCAGCGGGCAGGCGAAAGAAATGGCGCTTTCTTATGCTAACGCACTTGGCTCAACCAGAGCGGGAGTTCTGGAGACCACCTTTGCCGAAGAAACAGAGACAGACCTCTTTGGCGAACAAGCAGTTCTTTGCGGTGGGGTATCCGAATTGGTTAAAGCCGGTTTTGAAACACTGGTTGAGGCAGGTTATCAACCAGAGATCGCTTATTTCGAATGTTTGCATGAACTTAAATTAATTGTCGACCTGATGTATCGCGGTGGCCTAAACTTTATGCGTTATTCAGTTTCAGACACTGCTGAACATGGTGATTATTATGCTGGAAAGAAGATTATCACTGAGGAGACAAGAAATACAATGAAGCAGATTCTTATGGATATTCGGGTAGGGAATTATGCTGAAAGCTGGATTGATGAAAACTTCAACGGGCGTCCCTGGTTCAATAAAGTTCGCCAGGAAGAACAGGAGCACCAGATCGAAAAAGTCGGTACCGAACTGCGAGCAAAAATGCCATTTATCAATCCGGTCACAGTAAAACCCGGGGAGTAGATTATATGCAAGATAATATTGTAAAAATATTTGATACTACCCTGAGGGACGGTGAGCAGTCCCCCGGGGCAACTCTTACGTCAAATGAAAAATTAGAGATTGCAAAGATGCTCGCCAGGCTTGGTGTGGACGTAATCGAAGCGGGGTTTCCAGCCGCTTCACCAGATGATCTTCATGCTGTCCGCCGGATTGCTGAAGAGGTTGGAAATTCAAAATCAGGCAGCAATCCCCCCCCTATTATTTGTGGATTAGCTCGCGCAAATAAAAAAGATATCGATGTTACCTGGGAAGCTATACAGCACGCTGCTCATCCTCGCATTCATACGTTCTTGGCAACCTCGCAGATCCATATGAAATATAAACTCAAGATGGGCCCTGAAGAAGTTATTGAGAAGGTCTGCGAAATGGTGGCTTATGCAAAAACATTATGTGATGATGTCGAATTTTCGCCAGAAGACGCCGGCCGAAGTGATCCTGAGTTTCTTTATCTGGTTCTGGGTGAAGCTATCAAAGCTGGTGCTACAACAATAAACATACCCGATACAGTAGGTTATACATCTCCAGAGGAATTTGGCGAATTGATTGCAGGCATAATTGAAAAAACACCAGGCATTGAAAAAGCTGTTGTTTCAGTTCACTGTCACAATGATCTGGGTTTGGCAACAGCCAATACGTTGGCTGGCCTGCGAGCCGGAGCGCGACAGGCGGAAGTGACAATGAATGGAATTGGTGAGCGTGCCGGGAATTCTTCTCTGGAAGAGGTTGTAATGGCGATCCGAACACGCAGACAAATGTATGGGCTTGAAACCAATATTGATACAACCCTTATCACACGCACCAGCCGTATGGTTTCTAGCTACACCGGTATCCCGGTTCAACCCAATAAAGCTATCGTCGGATCCAATGCGTTTGCTCATGAAGCGGGAATTCACCAGGATGGAATGTTGAAGCACCAGGATACCTATGAGATTATGCGTCCCGATATGGTCGGTTTGAGCTCATCAAAATTGGTCATGGGAAAACATTCAGGTCGGCATGCTTTCAAGGTGCATTTAGCAGATTTAGGTTATGAACTTGGCAAAGAAGAACTTGAAAAAGCATTCAAGAGATTTAAAGAATTGGCTGACCGCAAGAAAAATATAACCTCGGTAGACCTCGAAGCCCTGGTTGCTGACCAGGTATCTCATCTGCCTGAGATATTCAGCCTGGATGGATTGCAGGTCAGTTGTGGAACAATGGGATTGCCAACAGCTACGGTAAGGCTGCGGGATCCTGCTGGCGAATTACATATACAGGCCGCAATAGGAACCGGCCCCGTTGATGCAACATTCAGTGCTATTGATGCTGTTATCAACTCACCCAATACACTACTTGAATACAGTGTTAACGCTATTACTGAGGGAATTGACGCTATTGGTGAAGTCGCTGTCAGGCTGCAGGCAGAAGATGAATCGATACCCAAGAGAAAATCACCAACTCACAATATCAGTCAACCCCGAACATTTGGTGGTCATGGAATGGATACAGATGTCATTGTGGCCAGCGCCAAAGCGTATCTTTCTGCCTTGAATAAATTATTGGCTGCCAGCGGGAAATATGATAACCATGACTTACAGAAATAATAAATGAAGTTGAAAAGGAAGAAAATGAATCATCCACCATCTACTCCCCGCACCCTATTTGAAAAAATTTGGGAAAATCATATAGTGTCGGAAGAGGTGGATGCCCCAACCATTTTATATATTGACCTTCACCTGATCCATGAAGTTACCTCTCCGCAGGCGTTCACAGGCCTTCGCCGGCGAGGGATAAGAGTAAGGCGGCCCGAAAAGATCATGGCAACCATGGACCACTGCACATCTACCAAAGGAGTATCAATCGCTGACATGCAAGATCCTGTCGGGCAGGCGCAGCTTTATCAATTAATAAAGAATTGTGAAGAATTCGGGATTGAATTATTTGAAATAGGTTCACCGAAAAATGGCATTGTTCATGTTGTTGCCCCCGAAAGAGGTTTTACACAGCCGGGGATGACGATTGTTTGCGGTGACAGCCATACTTCCACACATGGTGCTTTTGGCGCCCTGGCTTTTGGGATCGGCACCAGCGAAGTTGAGGATGTATTGGCCAGCCAATGTCTGCTGCAGAAAAAACCAAAAACAATGGAAGTGAGGATCGATGGTAGCCTTGACCCTGGAGTTACTGCCAAAGATATAATTTTGGCTTTGATTGCCAAAATTGGAACGGGGGGCGGCACAGGGCATGTTATTGAATATACAGGTTCCCTGATACGAGGATTATCAATGGAAGAACGGATGACAATCTGCAATATGACGATCGAAGGTGGTGCTCGCGCGGGGATTATCGCTCCTGATGATATGACTTTTGAATATCTTACAGGAAGAGACCATGCCCCCAAAGGTGAAAATTGGGAAGCGGCCATAGCAAGATGGAAAAACTTACCAACCGATGAGGAAGCCCCGTACGATTCTCAGGTGATTTTAGAGACTGATGATCTTTCTCCAATGATTACATATGGCACCAATCCAAGTATGGGTATGAAGATCACAGATCGTATTCCTGAACCGGATAAGATCGCTGATCTGGAACGACGACAAACTTTAGAAAAAGCTCTGGTATATATGAACCTTAAACCAGGGATGGAGTTGCTTGATCATCCAGTAGATGTTGTCTTTGTAGGAAGCTGTACGAACTCCCGCCTTTCGGATCTGCGTCAGGCTGCGGAAGTGATTAAAGATCGGAAGGTGGCTGAGGACACACAAATGCTTGTTGTTCCCGGTTCATGGGAAGTTAAGAAAAATGCTGAGGCTGAAGGACTGGATAAGATTTTTATGAAAGCTGGAGCTGAATGGCGGAATCCCGGTTGTTCGATGTGTCTGGGAATGAATGAGGATAAACTGAAACCTGGACAATATGGGGTGAGCACAAGCAATCGTAATTTTGAGGGGCGCCAGGGCAAGGGAGGCAGAACTTTTTTAGTGTCTCCTCTGACTGCGGCAGCTGCGGCTGTAACTGGCAAAGTTACCGATGTTAGAAAGCTAATGAGGAAATAATCATGAAAACAACCACATCGTTTAGTTCCAGATGCATCCCCCTATTGCAGAATAATATTGACACTGACCAGATAATTCCATCCAGATATCTCAAAGCCATCGACAAGGCGAGTGTGGTTGAGGGTTTGTTTGCTGATTGGCGTTACAACCCGGATGGTTCAATCAATCGCGATTTTATCCTCAACCAGCCTGAATATGAGAACGCTCAGATCTTATTGGCAGGTGATAATTTCGGCTGTGGATCCTCCAGAGAACATGCCCCATGGGCGATTAAAGGCTGGGGGATAAAAGTGGTGATCAGCACATCGTTTGGAGACATCTTCAGAAATAATGCATTAAAGAATGGTTTGTTACCGATAGCAGTAACCAAAGACATCCATCAATCTTTGATCGACATGGTTGAAGAATCCCCATATTTGGAGATAAGAATTGATCTTGAATCGCAGTCAGTAACTTTTTCGGGTGGGGAATCTTTTAGTTTTGAAATTGATCCTTTCGCGAAGAATTGTTTGCTTTCAGGTGTGGACCAGCTCGGATATATTCTCTCATTTGAGAATCAAATCAACCAATATGAAAAAGAAAACGAGATGTTCCTTAATATATAAATAAATCGGAGAATAAGCATTTGTATTAACCTCTTTAAAATGGGTTAAAGCAACGCTTGAAAACCAGAGTGAATAATGAAAATTTTAGTTTACGATACAACTCTTAGAGACGGTACTCAAAGCGAGGGTATTTCTTTATCATGCAATGACAAATTGCGCATTGCGCAAAAGTTGGATGATATTGGTGTTGATTATATTGAATGCGGTTGGCCGGGGTCGAACCCAAAGGATGCTGAATTTTTCCAGCGCCTGGATGAACTTGATTTAAAACATGCAAGAATTACCGCATTTGGCTCAACCTGCCGAGTGGGTTCCAGCCCTGAAGGGGATGCAAATATTCAAGCGCTGCTGGATGCCAATACTTCAGTTTGCACAATTGTCGGAAAAACCTGGACATTGCATGTGACAGATGTTCTTAAAACCACCCTGGAAGAAAACCTGCGTATCATTGAAGAAAGCGCCCGCTATCTAAAAACACAGGATAAAGAAGTTATCTATGATGCCGAGCATTTTTTTGATGGTTTCAAGGAAAATGAAGAATATGCAATTAGGACTTTACAGGCAGCTGTAAATGGGGGTGCCGATACTGTCGTGATATGCGATACAAATGGCGGTACTTTACCGCATGAAATTTCTTCAATCGTCGCCAAAATAAAGCATCACTTTCCTGAAGAAATTCTCGGTATTCACTGCCATAATGACAGCGAATGTGCGGTAGCAAATACAGTGATAGCGGTACAGGCGGGGACCGTACATATCCAGGGAACGATCAACGGTTACGGAGAACGCTGCGGAAATGCTAACCTGTGCAGTATTATTCCAGACCTTGAAGTCAAGCTTAGATATACGTGTCTGCCGGAAGGAAAACTCAAAAATTTGTATGATTTATCTCATTTTGTAGCTGAAATTGCGAATTTGTCTCCTGATGAACACTTGCCGTATGTAGGCTCCAGTTCTTTCGCACACAAAGGTGGAATCCATGTAGCAGCCATGCGAAGGAATATCCTCAGCTACCAGCATATCGATCCTGAATTGGTCGGGAATAAAATGCGAACGGTAGTTTCCGAGCTTTCCGGGCAAGGCAACCTGCTTAGCAAAGCGGATGAATTCAATATCGACATGGGTAATAAAAAACACCTCGGTGAACTTTTATCACATATAAAAGATCTTGAATCGCGTGGTTTTTCATTCGAATCCGCAGAAGCGTCAATCGCTATTATGATGAAACGCCTACAAAAAGATTACACTCCGCCCTTTGAAATGATTGACTATTCCGCAACTGTAGAACATAGAAAAGGTCGCGGAATATTTGCTGAAGCCATGGTCAAGATTAAAGTTAATGATGAGGTTATTCATACTATTGCCGAGGGGAATGGACCGGTGAACGCACTTGATTCTGCCCTCAAAAAGGGATTGATACCCATATATCCCGAGATTGAACATTTTCAGTTGGTGGATTACAAAGTCAGGATCATTGATAGTCAAAATGGTACCGCAGCAACAACCAGGGTTTTAATTGACACCCAAAATGGCCACAATCATTGGAGTACGGTGGGGGCAAGCCCTAATATCATTGAAGCCAGTTGGCTTGCGCTGGTAGATAGCATTGAATATGGATTAGTGGTTTCATGAAAGCAAAAATTGTTATCCTTCCCGGGGATGGCATCGGGCCTGAAGTGGTTGCGGTCGCACTGAATTTATTAGAGCTGGTTGGGCAGAAATTTGGGCATAATTTCGAGATGGAAGAATTCCCAATCGGTGGGTGCGCAATTGATGAATTCCAGGATCCCCTGCCGGAAGAAACGCTTAACGCTTGCAAGCTGGCAGATGCAGTCTTGCTGGGGGCGGTTGGTGGGCCTAAATGGGATGACCCGAAAGCGAAGATCAGGCCAGAACAAGGACTTCTGGGAGTAAGAAAGGGAATGGATCTCTTTGCGAACCTGCGTCCGATCCAACCTCATCCAGAAATGCTCTCAGCGTCTCCCCTCAAAGCCGAGAAATTGGAAGGTGTTGATTTTATTGTCGTGCGGGAATTAACCGGCGGAATCTATTTTGGGAAACCGCGAATGCGCCATCAGATCGATGGACAGACTCAAGCCCTGGACACAATGGTTTATCACGAGAATGAAATTGTTAGAGTAGCAAATCTAGCTTTTACGCTTGCTAAAAACCGCGGGAAGAAACTGACTTCGGTTGATAAATCCAATGTCCTTGAAAGTTCGCGTTTATGGCGGGAAACCGTTACAAAAGTTGCTGTAGAATACCCGGATGTTCATTTAGATCACCTGTTAGTTGATGCCGCAGCAATGCACCTGCTAACTCGTCCCGCGAGTTTTGACGTCATTCTAACCGCCAATCTTTTCGGTGATATCCTGACGGATGAAGCTTCTGTACTAACCGGTTCATTGGGCAATCTCCCCTCCGCCTCATTGGGCGAACGCACGAATACATCTGGCAATCCACGCGGTTTGTATGAACCTATTCATGGTTCTGCTCCAGATATTGCCGGGAAAGGCATTGCCAACCCGATTGGTGCAATCCTTTCCGCGGCACTCCTGCTGCGCCATTCCTTTGGTTTAAACGAAGAAGCAATTGCTATTGAAAATGCGGTAAATCAAGCCCTGATTGCAGGATACCGCACAAAAGATATCGTAAATCCTGGTCAGGAACCATTAAGTACGGAATCACTTCAAGAAGTAATTGTTACAAAATTCAATTCACCCGAGCATTAATAATATTCAGAGGAGAAAAGATTATGAAATCAGAATTTATTTGGATGGATGGGAAATTGGTCCCCTTTGATCAGGCGACGGTTCATTTCCTTACCCCGGCGTTACATTATGGTCTAGCTGTATTTGAGGGTATCCGATGTTATGAAACTAAAAATGGTCCTGCTGTATTCAGGTTGAAGGAACATGTAGATAGATTGCTAATGTCCACTCATGCTCTTGGGGTTCAAGAATTCCCCTACAGTAGTGGAGAATTATTTGATGCCGTCCTTGAAACAGTGAAGGCGAATAAATTCTCATCATGCTACATACGCCCGTTGATTTATATGGCCGATGGGCCATTAGGCATTGGTCTCGATACATCGCGTCCGGCTGTTGGTATCGCGGTATGGGAATGGGGTTCCTTGCTTGGCGAAGAAAGTCTATCGAAGGGTATCCGGATGATGGTTTCCTCATTCACACGACTGCACCCCAATGTCAATCTCACCAAGGCAAAGATTTCTGGCAACTATGTCAACTCGGTTTTGGCCAAGACGATGGCTACAAGATTGGAGTTTGATGAAGCCGTTATGCTTGACCCCGAAGGTTTTGTGGCTGAATGCACAGGGGAAAATTTATTCCTGGTGAGAAATGGGAAGATATATACACCATCTCGCGCCACAGTTTTGGAGGGGATCACTCGGGACGCAATTCTTATATTGGCGCAAGATTTAGGTATAGAGGTGATTGAAGAACAGATCACCAGAGACCAACTTTATATTGCCGATGAAGTATTTTTATGTGGAACAGCGGCCGAAGTAGTCCCGGTAAATGAGATAGATTTTCGGAAAATAAGGGATGGTAAAGTTGGTCAGGTTACCAGGAAGGTCCAAAAAATATTCAAAGAAACTATCCTCGGAGATGGTAAAAGATCAGAGGAATGGTTGTCTTTTGTATAAGTAATCGATTTTGAAAAATAATTATTAGATTCAATATTAAGGAAGTTCTCAAGAGGTTTTGGTCTTGCCAATAATCTAATATGGAATATATCAAATCTGGTGGATTTCCTCGCCAGATTTTCTTATATTATTTAGATCTTTTTAAGGTTTTCACTATTTGGAATAACACCTTTTTAAATAAAAATAGCTATTCTGATTCTTATAGCCGGCGAAAATTCTTGTTAAATTATTCACCCCCGGTTTTTCTACTTTTCGCTGGTACTATTTTCGGGGAGCCTTACTAGCGGTTAGGATGAAGGTCAATTCCAGGGTAGAATGGATCCATAAGCGTTCCTCCTTTGTAAAGCTTGTTTGTCTCTTACTTCAAGTTTAGAAATTTAGCAGAGACGCTTTCATAGCATCACCGTGAAAGGTCGCTTAAGAAAACATAACTTACTTGCTCGAGATCATCAATTGGCAAGATTCAATGTCCCATTGCGTCAGATATGTTATTATGGAATGAGAAAGCAGATTGCAGGAAATCAAATTTTTATTATTGCAAATGATCAAGTGCAATTTGCGAAGTAGATCCACTGATTATCTGTCAAAAGGAGAAAAAAATGGCTAAAGATTTGGTCGTTGTACTGGAGGACCGTCCCGGGACTCTTGCGGACATGGGTGAGGCATTAGGGAACGCGAATATCAATATCGATGGGATTTGTGCTGTCACTTTCGAAGGTGGAGCCGCTGTTCACATATTAGTAGAGGATGCGGCTGCCGCTAAGAAGGCGCTTGAAGAAAAGGGCATCAAGGTTCCCGGTGATCGTGAGGTCTTGGTACTGGATAGCGAGGATCGCCCGGGCTCTATTGGAGAGATTGCGCGGAAACTCGCTGATGGAGGCGTAAACATCGATCTTGCCTATCTGGCCGCAAAAAATAAACTGGTCGTGGGCGTCGATGACATTCAAAAGGCTCGGTCAGCAGTATAGCTTTACATTGATATTTTCGTAAAAAACAATTAAATAAAAGTATTGTGCATAGTATTACAGGTAAGTAATAAAGTTGTGATTGTATTTAATAATTCCAAGCAATGATGTCAATATCCTTTTGTAATCTCAATTAATAAATGAGACAGGTAACTTCGCATACTGCGAGTTTTTGCCGCACAAAGAAAAAATGTAACCTAAGGAGAGCGCTTAAAAAAGCTTACTAAATGAAACCTGCAATTGAAAAAACGGGATTTGGTTATTTAAAGATTGAAGGTTCAAAGATCAAACACGATATTGTCATCCGGATATCAGGCGAGATAAAAAAGAGAAAGAAAAAACTATCAAAAGCTGTTTACGGTACATCACATATGATCTCTTTAGAAGAGGCAAAGTATCTGTATCAGGATGGCGCGGAACGTCTGATAATTGGTTCTGGACAATATGGTTTGGTAAAACTCTCAGAAGAAGCGATTGAATACTTCAAGAAGAAGAAATGCAAGGCGGATCTGCAGCCAACGCCTGAAGCGGTAGAATCCTGGAATAAGGCGAAAGGTAAGATCATCGGTCTCTTCCATGTCACGTGCTAACCAACCCATCTATGCCTTTGCCTATAATAAAAACAATATTTTGCGCAACCTGCCTAGCCTAAAATCGTGGCGCCCCCGGTGCGACTCGAACGGGCTTTGAATTCACCGGGGGTGAGTTCAAAGGTCTTTTGTTTATATCAACTGTTTCGAAGTCAGGTACTCTGTCCAATATTATGCCTATTTTCATCTCATTTTATTGATAGAGGTAACTGTATGAGTATGGGGTTTTTAGCTGTTCTTATTTTATAAATACCCGGATTCTACGTCACAGAATCAATCAAAGATACAGAAATAAAAAAATGC
>CAZBCD010000035.1:0-14295 GCA_964490205.1 uncultured Pelolinea sp.
CCCCGAAATGGGTATATTATCTCCTTCTTTTTCCTGATTTTTCCACACCCTCCTATTATTGATAAGGAAGAGACAATGAGCAAGAATTATTTTTCCTCAAAACGGGCACCAATATATAAAGATGTTCCGGATGAAAAATGGAATGACTGGCGCTGGCAGCTTAGCCACCGCTTGAATTCGACTGCGGATTTTAATGGAGTGATCAACCTGACAGAGAGCGAAAGACGTGCATTAGACAAGAGAGGGCTTTTCCGTGTTGATATCACGCCGTACTTTGCATCTCTGATTAACCCGGATGATCCACAGGATCCGATCCGCCTGCAGGTGATACCAACAGGCGCGGAAATATCTGCTTTTACGGGCATGATGGAGGATTCATTGGCTGAAGACGCGCATTCCCCTGTTCCGGGATTAGTACACCGCTATCCGGATCGGGCGCTGATGTTGGTTACCACGCAGTGCGCTTCCTACTGCCGCTACTGCACGCGAGGGCGCATCGTTGGCGACCCGGCAGCGACCTTCTCAAAGAAAGAGCTTGACGCTCAAATTGAATATTTACAGCGCACACCACAGATACGGGATGTGCTGCTCTCGGGTGGTGATCCTCTCGTGCTGGCACCGAAGGTTTTGAAGCGAGTATTGACGCGCTTGTGGGAGATCCCACACATTGAGATCGTGCGTATCGGGTCGCGTGTGCCTGTATTCATGCCAATGCGGGTGACGGATGAACTGTGCAATATGCTGCGTGAATTCCATCCGTTGTGGCTGAATATTCATGTGAATCATCCAAATGAGATCACCAGGGAATTAGCGGAAGCGTGCGCCAAATTGGCAGACGCGGGAATTCCGCTGGGCAATCAGTCTGTTCTGCTGGCTGGGATCAATGACTGTGTGCATATTCAGCGCAAGTTGGTGCAGGATCTGATACGCATGCGTGTGAGACCCTATTATCTGTACATCTGCGATCTGGTAGAGGGAGCGGGGCACTTCAGAACTCCGGTCTCAAAGGGTATTGAGATCATTGAGGGGCTGCGCGGGCATACGTCTGGGTTCGCGGTTCCGACCTTTGTGGTTGACGCCCCGGGCGGAGGAGGGAAGATTCCGGTGGGGCCGAATTATCTGATTAGCAGCTCAGACCACAAGGTGGTATTGCGTAATTACGAAGGTTTCTTCAGCACCTATGAGGAACCGCAGGACTACCCGGCGCATGATCCCAAGACCTGTGAATACTGCCAGGGCAAACGCCAGGAAAAGGGGCAGTCCGGCGTGTTTGGCCTGCTGGATGGTGAAAGCATGGGGATCAAACCGGAGGGATTTGACAGACTACACATACGCGAAGGGGATACGCACCGCCTTCGCGCGGACGAAGGTAAGTGGAAAGCGTTGGGGATCGGAGATGGGGAAGCCGACATAGAATAGTATTAAAAGTCGAGGAAAGGAAGGCAGCATGCACTACAGGCGATTGGGGCGATCGGGAATAAAGGTCAGCGAGATATCTTTGGGGGCGTGGGTAACATTTGGCAGCCAGGTCAGCGATCAGACTGCATTGGATCTGGTACATGCCGCCTATGACCAGGGAGTCAATTTCTTTGATAACGCGGATATATATGCTAATGGGAAGGCGGAAGAGGTGCTGGGCGAAGCTATTGCAGACATTACGCGTGAGACTGTGATTATTTCAAGTAAGGTTTTTTTCCCGACGATGGAAGGGGTGAATGGGCGCGGGTTATCCCGCAAGCACATTACCGAGTCAATCCACGCATCCTTGAAGCGGCTGGGATTAGACTATTTAGATATTTACTACTGCCACCGGCATGACCCAGACACGACTGTGCAGGAAGTAGTGCAGACAATGGATATGCTTGTGCGGCAGGGGAAGATTCTTTATTGGGGCACCTCGCAGTGGGATACCTTCTATTTAATTCGCGCGATCACCTTTGCAAAACAAAATGGGCTCATCCCGCCGATGGTGGAGCAGCCCAAATATAACTTGATGAACCGCGAACGTGTAGAGAACGACCTGGCGCCGGTGTGCCGTGAATATGGAATTGGGTTGACGACCTTCAGCCCGCTAAACAGCGGGATCCTCTCCGGTAAATATAATGAAGGCATTCCGAAGAACAGCCGGGCAGCTCTTGAAGATATGGCGTGGCTGCAGGACCGCATAACCCCGGAAGTAGTGGCACGGGTGCGGCGGTTAACCGATATCGCGCGCGGATTGGGAGCGACGACCGCGCAGTTAGCGATCGCCTGGCTACTGCGGCGCAAAGAAGTCAGCAGTGTGATCACCGGAGCAACCCGCTTGGAACAACTGGATGAGAACCTGGTGGCGGCGGAGTTCAAAGACGCTCTGACCGCTGATGTGCTGGATAAGATCGAGAGCATTTTCAGTATAGAAAACGATATGTGAACAGTTTTATCTTTGGAGGATCTTTTCTGGCTCAAGCCCAGAATTTGACGCCCGCAGGCTTGAGAATTACTTGTTCGTATTGAACGTACAGGTTTGCGAATAGGTGAGAGAATATAAAATAATAAGAAGGGATTTATAGGAAGGTGCTTCGAATGAAAGCTAAATTTGGCTTAAATCTAATTATTTTGTTTTTATTTATTGATTCATGAGCTCCTGCCCTCACGCTGCGAGACCCTGGAAGGGATGCTGCAACAGGCGAACGGGAAGGTGTGGAAGGGAATAACAGCATTGATCAAAGGATCACGTGTAAAACAAAATTACTTAAATTGGCAACCTCAACATACCTGTAAAGAACGAAATTACCATCTATTTCTGGGGTAATGTCAGCGCAAATTCAACCCCCCGGCTTACCCAAGCATGCAGCTCTTCATCACTATCTATTTCAGGTGGTTTAACAAACACCCACCCTTTCATCGGATGCCCAGTGACATCAAAGGGAGCGGTGCCGGGTTTTTCAATCGCTTCCTGGTAGGCATGCTTTCCAACCCTGACGATCAGTTTATCCTGAAGAACTCCGCAGGCAATATTTCCCTGGGTGATGTAGCAAATCCCGCCAAACATTTTCTTGCTAACCAATTCGGGGGGTTCCAGGTCATCCAAAGCTGACTCTATACGGGATGCCAATGATTGATTGTAGGAAATGGTTATTCCTTCTTAGATAACTCGTCGATTTTTAGATCAGCATAGTGCAGTATCTGGGCACCATCGTTGACAGCTACCTGGTTACGGCCGAATTCCTTGGCAGCGTAGAGGGCTTTATCAGCGGCGGTGATGAGTTCCTCACATACGGACGCTCGTACAACGGGATACGTTGCGGTACCGCAGCTGATGGTAACTGAGAGGTGTTTATCACCCCAGCGAATGTGATTGGTTTCAATGGTACGGCGGATGCGCTCGGTGATGTGCGCGCTGTCATTCATACCCGCGCCGGTGAGCACCATGAGGAATTCCTCGCCCCCATAACGGCAGACCATATCCTCAGCGCGGAGGTTGTCTCGGATGGTGGCAGCGACCATCTTGAGGACAGCATCTCCAGCGTTATGGCCGAAGGTGTCATTGAAGTCCTTGAAACGGTCAATATCAAACATGACCGCGCTGATGGGCACGCCGTGGCGTGTGGCGCGGGAATATTCTTCTTTAAGGCGGCGCATGCCAAAACGCCGGTTGAGAATATTGGTGAGGTCATCTATGGCGGCGAGCTCTTTGATCTTCTTATGGAGAATGGAGGTATCTAAATTGGGTGCGGCAATGGAGCGCAGAGTCTCAAGTGCTTTTTTTTGCCGGTGTGAGATGGTTTGCGTTCCGCAGGCTAAAACCACTATACCAACCGACTGCTGCTTCGCCGTTAACGGAATGAGAAGGATGGAACCCGGTCTGAAACTACCCAGCGGCGTGGATTGGCTGAACCATTTCCACCCATCCAATTGTGTATAAGAAAGGATTTCCTCTGATTTCAGTGCTTTTTCAATTGGTCCAAACTGGTCTGCTAATATGCTTGTGATTCCATCGGTTTTGTCAACACCAAAATGAGAAAAGAGCTGCATTTTTTCTATCTTGCCGCCATACAGCAGCCCCGCTTTTGCGCTCATGACAGCCGCTATCCGATTAAGGATAATATACGAGACATCTTCTATTTCCACGCTGCGCATGAGTTTTGAATTAAATTGTCGGGTTTCACCATCAAGTTCCAGCCGTTTGAAGATCTCCTGGGTCATATTGTTGAATGATAGGGATATATCCCCGATAATGTCCGCGCTCGTGATTTCCAGTATACACTCGGATACGCAGTCTTCTTCCAAAACCTCTGCGTCCGCGATATTAACATTAACATGATTCATGCCTTTTTGGATCAGGTTTAATTCCCGGGATACAAGATGACGGAAGATAAAGAAATTAAAAATACCAACCAGGAGGCCTGCCAAAACACACATAGAAATGAAAACAGGTGAGTAGGCTCTTTCTGTATCAAGAATGATTCTAGCGAAGGGGGGGAATATCAAACCAACAAATAAACCGAACGCGAGCATGGAGAAGAGAAGATTTCGGAGAACGCTTCTTTTCACCGTGCCGTATTTCCCCTGTTTTATTGATGTATCTATATTGGATACCATTGTACCTCATGAGCAGGAAAGCCATATATTTATGTATATGGATTATAGAATATTTAACCCTTTCCCATCCGATAGAACCCAAATATTTACAGAGAAGTGATTAGGAAATCCAGGTTGTTATTGGAAGAAGTGAAGGTATCCGCTTATTTAAGAGCTGCTAAAAGATTAAGCTTCAATGAGGTAATTGCGCATCATTCCCATGTCTACGTGCTCGAGATTGTGGCAGTGGTACATGTATAAACCGGTAAAATCTTCGAATTTAAGCAATACATGGACGCGTTCTCCGGGCATGACAAGCACTGTATCGTGCCACCCTTCATCCACAAGCCCCTCACTGATAGTGGACCAGGGGTCTATCATTGAAGGATCAATCTGTCGATTGAGTACTTGAAACTGAAGGCCATGAATATGCATGGGGTGGGGCAGGGTCATACCCATTCCGCGCCCGCCCGCATTGGTGAAACGCCACACCTCGAGATCTCCAAGCCGAACGACTTCATCTTTTGCGACATCTTCCATTTTGAAGGTGCGGCCGTTGATGTTCCAGGCCATTCCCATGCCCATAGAGAGAAGGAAATCGCGCGGCGCGCTGCGGTTGACCGCATCCGATTCTTGATGCCAGGTAATGGAGGAAAGCTGCTCGGGCAGCACTGATGTGGATATGGCTTCGTGGTCAATGGAAACTGACATAATAGGAAAATCTACACCACCGCTGGGTGTATCCGCTGAGAGGTTGATAAGCTGCAGCTGACTGCCGATCTTATAGGAACTGAAATCTGCCCACAATTCAATGCGCTGGGCAGGAGCGAGCGCGATGTAATTTCGCTGAACAGGTTTTTCAAGCAATCCCCCATCCGTACCGATGATGGTGAAGGGCATTCCATCATCCCACGCGAGCTTGTAAATTCGGGAGTTGGAACCATTCAGCAGGCGCAGGCGGTAAGGGCGATTCTCGGCTGAAATGGTGAAATCCGGCTGCCCATTGATAAGGATCTGGTTTCCCAGAAAGCCAACCATCTGCCCCATCATATTAGTACTGCCGTAGATTAGTTGATTGTCATCATTAAAAGTGCGGTCTTGTATAACGAGGGGGAGATCGTAATCACCTGAAGGCAGTCCAAGCGCAGCTTCCTCATCATCGCTGATTATGAAAAGACCGGCTAAACCGTTATATACCTGCGGCCCGGTGCGCCCATGAGGATGGGGATGAAACCAATATGTACCCGCACGGTCGGCGACGGTGAAATCGTAGATATATTTCTGACCCGGAGCAACTACCAACCGAGGATGCCCATCAGCAGATTCTGGGACATGCAGTCCGTGCCAGTGAATAATGGATGGTTCATTAAGCTGATTGGTGAAATGCACGCGGACAGATTGACCCCGCTTCAAGTGAAGAATAGGACCCAGATAAGAATCTGGGAGGGTTTGGATGGCATCCGCAGAGCCGCTTAGTACTTCACCTCGATACCGCCAAACGTTAGTCTTTGCCCCAGGAAATATCTGCACTTTATCCGGGATTGCGGAAAGGCCGAGTTCTACATCTGGAGGTCTGAAGGTAGGGTCAGATATTACTGCGGGAGAAGAACAAGCGCTCAGCAATCCGCCAACTGATACAGCAGCGCTGCCAAGCCCTAATTGATAAATAAAATCACGTCTGGTTAGACTCTTGTTTTTCATGTGAACCACCTAAAATGTATTCAGCTATCAAGCTAAAAAATTTATGACTCAATTCTAACTATGATAGCACTCTGAGGTGGGAGAGATATTAACGAAATATAAAAACCAGATACTGACAAAGTACTCATATCAGAAAATATATATTTGAAATAACAATATGCGAAATGAATACTGAAACAGTGGATACTCTGAAAAATCTAAATATCCTGTGGTTTTCTCACTAAATCTTTTCGGTCCCTGGTTTCGTACCGCGATTCCAGCCATTTTACGAGGCGAGTTAGAAGGCCGACATTGGGCTGAACAAAAATGGGCTGCTGGCAAAACACGTGGTATTCAAGGTGGTTTGTGAAGGATACTAATTTCCACCATCCAACGATGAACATACAGAACGCGGCGGCAACGAAACCAAACCCGTAGTAATTCTGAGGGAGGGTGAGCGTGTAATATGTTCCAATTGTGTTTATCAGTAAAAGTGTAACTGCCGGATACAAAGCGGCTCTATCCGCAGCAAAGTACAAAAGGTAAAGGAGTATAGTATTTCCGATCGCGTAGAAGGCATACCCAACGCAGAGAACTCGGAAAAGACCGATCATTGTGGTAGTGAATCCCAATCCGAATACGTCCAGGATTTCGCTGATGAGTACTATGGAAATCATAGTAACAAACATCTGTCTTAATGCCAGGTAAAGTAATTCCTGCTTGAGAACGGTGAGCATCTCCTCTTTAGCTTTTTCAATATCTCTTAATGAACCGCCCTTATTTAGTAGGCTGAAATAAAGTTTGTATTTTGGATAGAAATTCACTTCAAGCGACGTGACGAAGTTAACAGTAGTGACGAGGATAGTAAAAAACCCGAACAGTGCAGGAATATCGTGAGGGGGCGCATGGTAAATATATCCATGCACCTGAGCGCCTAATGGGCTGTGCCACATGAGCATTAGATGAACGAATAAACCGGCTGTTGTTAAAAAACTCACAAATGGCAAACTGGGAAATTTATTGATCCACTCCAGAAACTTTAGAGAAATACCTGTTCCCTTTGGAAAATGTTTATGAAGGACGTAGGTGTAGGTAACCATGATTGCCCCATAGCCAATGCAGGCAGAGGCAAGGAGCGAGGAAACCACTTCAATATTGTTAGTTGTGAGGATGAAGCCAACCACAAAACTGGATACGATACCGAATGTGAAACCGTAAATAACCTCCTTATAGCGTTTGATGTCGGTGATGTAGCTGATCTGGGTCCATGCGACAACCGTCAGACAGAAGAGGGTAAATGAAAAAATGCTGTATTCAAGAGGTAATTTACTGAGATAAAGGAAAAGTGCCCACGCGGGAGCTCCGATTGCCAGAAGAAGGGATATTGAGCCGTACATAGATGGCATGATGCGGTCATGCAAGTTGTTGTAAACCATATCTGCCACAAAACGGGAGAGCGCATAGGAAATGGTGTTGATGAGCAGCAGTGAAAAAAGAAGGGAGTACGTGATAACAGTGATGAGAAGATCCTGCTGATGCGGAGAAGCCCCGGCGCGCACTGCCAGATACTTAATTCCTAACAGCAGGATCGCGCCCATGATCATTGGACCAGCGATGACGACGCTTGAGAATAGATTTGCCCGCAGTTTTAAGATAACATTGCTTTCGGAGAATAATTTTTTTAGTTCGAATCCGATGCCTGCCATAATTCAATCGCTCCCTGGTAAGTTATTTGATATTTATCAACCATTCCTTCTAGGTTGTAGTATGCATTTACGCGCTGCCTGCCTGCTGTAGACATCCTTGCTCTCATTTTCTTGCTCTCACTCATTTCAAGCAGTGCCTCGAGCATATCTGATTGATGCATGGGGGTGACGAAGAATCCGGCGGGACCAAAATGATCGTTTTTATCTCCTTCGATTAGTTCCCGACAGGAGCCGACGTCGGTTGAAACGAGAGGAAGGCCGGCTGCCATTGATTCAATGATCGCATAAGGTTGACCTTCGGAAAGACTTGTCAGGAGGGTGAAATCAATATTTTCCAAATACTTCTTGATGTCCACAAATCCTGGAAAGATAATGTCTTTGACTTCTAGATAATCAATCAGGGATAAACATTCCTGATAATACTGCTCATCATCTACAGCCCCGAGAATATGAAGGCGGGCATTTTTAAGCTCCTGCTTTAACTGCGAAAAACTGTAGATCATGGTCTTGATATCTTTAATTGGTGCGATGCGGACAATGGCGGCAATATCGATCCAGCCGTCATCGATTTTTCTGGGAATATCCTTGAAATCTTTGACCCTGATCCCGTTACCGATCACGGAAATTTTTTCAGGTGGGCACCCAAGGTCTTCCTGAATAACTGCCGCACGCTGGAAAAGACTGGTGACGCGGTGGGCTTTCTGGTAGGCGAAGCGTGAGAACATATAAAACATGGAGATCCATAATTCTTTAAAAATGGAAACTACCCAATCCGCACGCAGGATCTCTTCTTCCCGCTCCCGTGTATAGATGCCGTGTTCAGTAACAACATAGGGTTTGTTATATTTTATAGATGCGAACGCGCCAAGAGCACCGGCATATCCTGTTGAGCAGCTGTGGTAAAGATCCGCTTCCGGCATTGGTTGACTGATAAGGTACAGCAGAGGGAGGAACATTGAGCGTATTGTCCAAAAGAGGTCTGTGAAACCAGCAAATGGGAAATCATCGATGCAAAACTCTTTAACTATTTCCAGAAACACCTCGCTCATGAATAGCTCAATGGGATTGACGACTTGAGTTTCGAATGTATTCAGGAGTGTATTAAGATCCGGGTTCCCGCAGCGTACCAGCTGGCTGACAGCTTCTTTTTGTTCAGGTAAAATTTTGACATTCGCGTTCCGCGGCGGTTGCGCTGTTTCAGGGCTGTATCCATGAATGCTTCTTGTACTGCGATAATGTTTGGAGGTAGATCAACGACATATTTACCGCGTTTTTCTTCAGTATCTCCAACTGCCCAAATGATAAACTCGTGCTCCGGCATTGAGCGGAGCATATCATCGACCCATTTGGATACCCCTCCCCTGACAAACGGATAACTTCCTTCAAGGATCATGCAAATCTTTACAGCATCATTCCTCAAACCCTACAATGATATTTGCTTCAGAGGCTTGAATGAGGTACAAAGCAGGAGAGACTTGAGAGATTTCCCCATTTGTGATTGTTGACGGGATTCTATCTGTGCGCATCAATAGCCAGCCTTCGTCGTGAAATCCATCCAGAGAAATACGGCATTCCTTTTCAACACAATCTGTCTTAGGGGTAAGGCGGACAAAGCGCTGCACAGCCATTGCTCCTTCACTGACGGTCAGGTTGCGGACATTGGGCATTGAGCTATAAACCCAGAGAAGATATTCATCTAGTGTTTCCCGCAATTCAATCCAGGATTTTCCCTGGCTGCGATAACTGTCCAGCACATCATCAGGGTGTACGAAGTGGGCGGCAATGTAATGAAGCCAGATTTCATTGGCTGCTGTCCACTGCATAAAGTTATCTGGGTCGTAACCCGCAACAATGCGGGGGAATTCAATGATGCCGTCATCCGCTTCCGAGAATTCCTGCACATAGGCAGGTACATTCACATCGGGAAGATAGACGCTGGCGATAATTTTCAGATCAGGTAATACTTCCGGAAGCCACGTGCGTGCTTCCGGGCAGAGTATATTTGAAACCGGTACGTACGCAGCAAAGGAATGACCCGGGAACATGGATGAGCTAAAGCGCAGCAGTTCTCTGATTGATCCCTGCATATTATTGGTTGTTGGCCAGGTGGGGTAATCTAAAACTTGATTAATTTGGTCTTCTTCTTTACAGAGCGGAACGTGGTTGTAGCCGTGGAGGCCGAGCTCACCTCCGTCCTGCAGCACAATACCGCCAAAGTACTGAATGAGACGTTCCTGTCCAACAGTGTATTCAAAAGGAGGTTGTAAGGTATGTTCATATGTTTCAATAATGAAACTGGAATATTCCAAATTATATTTTTCTTCGATGTCCTGCATATCCGGCCACCATACATTTAAGTAGAAACTCTCAATATCACGCGTGAATTGACGGAATATCGATTCGTCTTTTCCTTCAGGAATGGGAGCGGGAAAATCGTCAATATGAAACACAGAAGCGTTGATGACCGGGAAAACGACTACATCGTGCAGGAGGCTGTATGCTGCGCCGATTATGCCGCGACTGCTTTTATCAATGAACTGGTCGGAATTGATAAATATTATCTTTCCGTCACCAAAAACGGTTTCCCACAAGATTGGCAGTCCTGTATTATCAGCAGATATGAGGTGAAGTTTAACCCCCTCATTTAAATTAACCGGTAAACTAGTATGATTCATAAAATCCGCGCCAAACTGCATACCGGCAGTCCCTGGAAGTAATTCAGTTAGGAACTCAACCCCATTAACTTCGATCTGTCCTTTTTCCAGCGTACTGATACCTAATTGGGCATGAATTTTTGATAATGTTTCCGAATTATCAGGACGAATTGCAAATAAGAGCTTTCCGCCATCCTCAACCCAATTAAGGAGCTTATCAATCTGATCATCTAGAAGTGATAATTGGACAAAGGAAATAATGACAGTCTTATATTCACTGAAATCAATTGGCGGGGATTGGCTAACGCTCATTTCTGAATATGGAACCTTCATACTACTTAACGCAGCTGTGATGGTGTTTAGAGATTGTTTATGGAAACTACTTTTTGAATCAAAGAGAACCAAACAATCTGAAACGATCGCAGATTGATCTTCACTTCCATTGGCTGCCAGCACGGGAAGAGGTTCAAGAAATGATGGTGGCTCTTGACTACCTGTGTATGATATACCGCTTCTTTCCACAAATAACACAAACGCGAGGAAAATGAGCACGGAAAGAGGAAGAAAAAGCCAGGAAAAACTGATCTTTTTTCGCATGTTTACACCTGAACCCACGTACTTATTTGCTCTTTACCTGATAGAGACCAATCAATTTTCCTGCGGTTGATCTCACCGATTGTTTCTTCAAGGCGCGCAGCATCATGGCCAGCCACACTGATCCACAACGCGCTAATCCAGGTCTGCTCATCGTCTGGGAAATTCTTTTTAAGAATCTCGTTCGCTCCGACGGCTGCGTTGATGTCTTTGAGTGCCAGACAGTTACGAATCTTTTTTAGAAGTATTTCCTTATTCCAGCCATCCAAGTCGATCTTTTTTTCGAGTAGGTCCGCAAAAGCGATGCGCTGCCTTCTTAATAGAAACGCTTCAGATAAGCCGCTATCGATGAAATTGCCAAGAGTTTCAATGTACCTGTTCAGGAGGTCGATATTACTCGGATTGGATTCATGCTCAAAAGACAACTGCTGCACCTGAAGTTGAAAACCTCGCTGGATTTTTGCGATGGTGGTGTTGGCGTAATGGGCAGTATCCGCGTCGTTATTTTCTCTGGCTAGAAGGAGGATGTTAATATTCTTCATAGGATCATCCAGCAGCATCTCTAGAATAAGCTTTTTTCTGGTCAGCCTGTCATTAATGATGAGGGCTTCCTCCAGCGGAACAATATTCTGGGCTTCCTCGCGCTTCTTGATAGATTTCCAGTAGATGTCCTCACCTAGAGACAAGGTTTCGATTGGTTCAGTATCTTCACCTGATTTATTAGTCCGATTAACGACTTCCGCTGTCAAAGCAGATAGAACGCCAAAGAACGGAATGCATATAATGGGCACAATGTTTGCCGGGGTTAATGAAGAGCGACGCGTAAGTATAAGCGTGATATAGATGATGACCAATAATACATGTGAGATGGCTAAGATATTTAGAAGTGAAGTATCCATAATTTATTCCACCTCTAGATCTTCAACGTATTCACTTTCTAATCCGAGATTGTGCAAACGATTTTTAATGAAATCAATATTCTCGATTCCAGCATTGGCCAGCAGCACATAACACCGTGTATCATTCTCGTCCAGAATGCCGGCGATATCATCACCCCGAATGCCTTTTGACAACTGTTCATATAACTCTTCCCAACTCTTTTTGCCCTTTTCAATTCCGATAACTTGGAAATCAAGAATCTTATTCCTGCGCATCTTCTTCTTTATCTCGAGAGATTGTATAAAAGGGTCGGGTTTCATGATCTGGGTAGAAGGGAGATACAGTTTCTCTATTTGCGCGTTCTTAAATGTGGCAGCGCGCACTAAGGATGACTGGGTCAGACCGGTTATGACCTTAAAGAGGTTGAGATAATACATAGTAAATTGTTCGAAATCGGCTTCCCAGATGATGACAAGACCTATCAGCCTGCCTTGATTGCTGATAGGGGCAATATAGGCAGGGTAATTTAGAAGCAAATCCGTGTTCTGAAAAACATTTCCTTCTTCTAAAACCCCTGATGCTTCTGAGAAGTCGGAGAGTTTCAGAGAGCGGGGAATTTGTCGTTCAAGATCTGTGGATTTTACTTCCAGGCGGCCGTAATTACCGGTTGATTCAATAGAATATATCGCGATCTGGTTATTCTTCATCACGTCTTCCAGGACCGCTAACGCCTTGAAGAAAATGTTATCTTCATCGAGTTCATTCAATTCATTGGCAATCCTGAAAAATCTGCCAAAGCTATCGCGATACCCAACTAGTTGTTTGCGAAGGCGGTCCTTGATGGAACCGATCTCATTATAGAGGTTGTACAGGAAATCATATTTCTCGTGGATCAATTCTGTCTGATGCCGTTCGAAATCGATCTCGTTATTCTTTTTATCATACACGTAACCTGTGACACCGCCAGCAAGGAAGAAAAGAGCGAATGGAATCCAACTCTCTACGTTATAGATCAAGAGCGCCCAATCTAAGCCGACGCTGTTCCAGTTAATTGCTCCTGACACTGCAGCAAGAATAGCGGCAAGTATCCCGAAAAGAAGACCATGCGTAGAACCGATAATTACTACATAAAGCAAACGGTAATCGATATACTTGAATTCGATAATCGTATTGGTCCATACTGTAAGCATGTGCGTAAGAAAAGCACCCAGGATCACTTCACCCCAGACGAGAAGCGGCTGATACGAAACAGCCAAGGTTTTCAATTTCTTCGCAAAAACATTTCTTTTTAGCGGTTTGGCCGTATCAATTTGGAAAAGTGATGGCAGATCTCTTATTAATTTATACTTGGGAACCCAGTTGTAGATCTCCTTTGCTGATTTGACCTCAATTTTTTGCTTAAGTGGTTTTTTGGATTTGTCACCAATGAAGGAAATATTTATCTTGGGATTGTAATATTTCAGCAGTTGAGCGAGAAATAAAAAGTTGATGTCATCCGTGTTCAGGTTGAATACCTGTAAGTCTGGCTTTTTTTCACTTTCTAGCAAACTGCTTACAAATGAAAAGAAATCCTCAATATGCAGGAAACTTAATTGTGTAAGCTCATGCGCATTAATCTCCACATTTTCCTGCGTCTTTGCTATTTTTATGAGCTTATATAATAAGGAGTCCTTTTCCTGCGGCCCATATATTCGGGGCACACGGATGATGGAAACCGGAAGGGTGTGATTCATCGCATAATAGCGGCATAGATTCTCATTGTTGAGTAGTATCTGGCCTGATTTTGAGGAGGGCTCAGGCGGCTCATCCTCATGAGCTATGGCAGAGTTTCCATATACTTCTATGGAGGATATGAATATGAACCGTTCCACTCCGGTCTGTTTGCAAAGATCGAGCGTGCTTTCAATACTAATATGTGATTGATTTGCTTCATGATCACAGTTATCCAGGAAACATTCTTCCGGAGAGGAAATAAAAATAACTGTATCAAAGGAATGCGACCGAAAGATTTCATGATAAATTTCGCTTGAGGAACTCTTTTTATATGCAGAGAAATTTTTACTCTTGACAGATAGAAAGTTATCAGAAGCGTCAGTGACAACAACTGTTTGACCTTCTTCCAATAGCTTTTTTGCCAGCGAGAAGGCGATTATTGATATGTTCCCTGCAATTAAAACATTCACCTGATTGTTCCTCTTTTTCCTTTAAGGAATCATTCTCGT
>CAZBCD010000036.1:0-14229 GCA_964490205.1 uncultured Pelolinea sp.
GCTGACAATCACCCAAGCACAACTTGCCTATGGATTAGGGATAGTCTCCCGAGCAGTATCCCCCCGAAGCACCCTGCCAGTACTCAACAATATTCTAATCGCTACGGATGAAGGGCGGTTACGCCTTTCCGCCACAAATTTAGAATTAGGGATCACATGCTGGATTGGCGCGGAGATCGAAGAAGAAGGTAGCATAACTATCCCGGCACGTATCTTTTTTGATCTTATCAATGCACTTCCTGGTGGTAAGGTTAATTTATCCCTCACCACACGCACTCAAACCCTCAACATCCATTGCGGTACTTCCAATTTTGATATCAAAGGAATCAATGCACAGGAGTTTCCTCCCATGCCCTCGCCTGATCTTTCAACCGGTGTGGAATTGAATATTGCAGATTTCAAAGAGATGATTTACCAGGTCGGTTTTGCGGCATCAAGCGAGGAAGCACGTCTGGTGCTTCAGGGTGTTTTGATGGAAATCAATGATAATGAGATATCGTTAGCCGCTACAGATGGATTCCGTATATCCGTCCGCACCGCTGAACTATCCACCTCGCAAGATAATCCAGTGAAAGTAATCATCCCCGCTCGCTCTCTCGGCGAACTTGCCAGGGTTGCTACAGATGGTAATGAAACAGTGACGATGATAGTTCCCCCAGATCGGGGGCAGGCTATTTTTCACATGAAAAATGTGGAGCTTGTGACCCAATTGATCGAAGGTAATTTCCCAGACTACCGCGCCATTATTCCTCGCAGTTTCAAAACCCGTACCGTTATTTCAACAAATGAATTTCTGAAAGCATGCCGACAAGCAGAGATCATCGCCCGAGAAGGAAATTATGTGATCCGCCTTAATTTACAACCCCAGGAAGGTGCACCCGGTACAATCGAATTCAGCACCCAATCAGAAGAGATGGGATCAGGAGAAGTAGTTGTAGATGCTACTATTGAAGGACCAGAACTACTGATTGCTTTTAATGTAAGCTTCTTAAGCGAAGTACTGGAAGCTATCGGCACCCCTAACACAATCTTAGAAACCAATGCCAATAACACGCCCGGGCTACTTTCACCAGTAGGTAATGATAATTTTCACCACGTGATCATGCCTGTGCATCTCGGCTAAGCAGGACTTTTATTATACGCTAGTATAAATATTATAGACTATCATAATATCGTACAAACTATAAATTCCTGCAGCATATAAACGTTTTCGATTAATTTAGACAGTGTGATTCTAAGTGTACAATAAATAATAAGTAATCGATGCAATCATTCTCTAATTCAACTGACCGTTTAATGAGTATCACACTGGCCCTGGGCCAGTACCCAATATTAGCTGGGCGCATGCGCAATCATTTACGCCAAGAGCTATTTAAACGCGGTATCATTCAAAAACAAGAATTCGAAGCCCAGGTTCGAAATCAGGCGATCCTTTCCCAAGAGCGGGAAGGTTTAATAAACCCCTTAGGGGATGAACCACCAGAAATATGGGAGCAAAGGCACACACGTATTCGCGACCAATTGACCGATCTGATTTTTAGTCAGCATTTATCTTTTGACCTTTTTCAATCAATTATTACCAATATATTAAATGAGCGGGGAATCGAAAGAACCGACCCAACACTTACATTCAATCCAGAACAAGCTCCCCAGGAATTGATCTTTGAGCATGCCTGGTCAATTCTGAGATTACCGCCAGAAGAACGTGTTCAATACGAGCATCACTTAGAAGAATCCCGCGTCGTGCTGATCCGCACGATGATCAGCGATCAATTGCCATATGTTAACATTGCCAAACGATGGTTCACTATTCCAGATCTGTCTGAAATCAGATCTCGAAAGATTGGTGCCGGCCGCATTGGTGGAAAAGCAGCGGGTATGTTATTGGCGCACCGAATTCTTACTGACGAATTGCCAGAAGAACTTCAATCATGCATCAACAAACCAGAATATTACTTTATCGGGTCAAATGAAATGTACTCGTTTTTCACGATGAATGATCTGGAAAAATGGAATGACCAGAAATATAAAAGCGAAGATAGGATGCGGGCAGATTACCAACGCATAATCGAGGAATTTACCAGCAGTAGATTTCCCTCTGACATTATTGAAAAATTGCGAGATATTCTAGAGCAAGTCGGCCACAAACCACTGATAGTACGATCATCCAGTTTGCTAGAAGATAGTTTTGGAAATTCTTTCGCTGGTAAATACAAAAGCTTTTTTCTTGCTAATCAAGGGGATGATTCAGCAAACCTTACTGCCCTAACTAACGCAATTTCGAAAGTATATGCATCAACCCTTAATCCCAATGCGCTTCTTTACCGAAGGAATAAAGGGCTGCAGGATTACGATGAACGAATGGCTATCCTTATCATGGTGGTAGAAGGAAACTCCTTTAAAAAGTACTTTCTTCCAGATGCCTCGGGAGTCGCATTCAGCCGAAACCTATACCGTTGGGCACCACAAATTCGACGCGAAGATGGATTCATACGCCTTGTTTGGGGTTTAGGAACACGCGCGGTAGACCGAGTAGGGAATGACTACCCCCGATTGATCGCATTGAGCCATCCCTTACTACGCCCCACACCCGACCAGCGCACAATGGAACGCTGCTCTCAAAAATTTGTGGATCTACTTGACCTAGATGAAAACTGTTTTAAAACCTCACAAATCCATGATGTCCTAGATGCAGATTACCCTTCATTGCGCTTTATTGCCCAGATTAACGAAGAAGGATATTTCTCATCGCTGCGATCGCGGCTAATGGAAAAAGACAGGAAAAAATTAGTGTTAACCTTCGAAGATCTACTGCGCAGAACACCTTTTGCTGAAAGAATGCGTCAGTTTTTACAGATTCTGGAACACTCTTATGAGCATCCCATCGATCTTGAATTCACCTTGGATATCAACGCAGATGAGAAAGGAAACCCAGACCTGCATTTCACTCTCCTTCAGTGCCGCCCCCAGAGCCATTTGGCAAAAGGTAAAGAAACGCATATTCCAGGCCATTTACCCGAAAAAGATGTCATCCTAAAGACACGCTTCATGGTTCCGCAGGGGGCAATTAACAATATCAGCCACATCTTATTCATTCCACCAGCCGAATATTTCAAATTGCAAATGAACGAACGATTCGAACTGGCACGCACGATTAGAAAGATCAATAAAGCACTTGAAGGTAAAACATCGATCTTCATCGGTCCCGGCAGATGGGGAAGCACTAACGCTGATCTAGGTGTCCCTGTTAGTTACAGCGATATATACAACACTCGCGCATTAGTCGAACTTTCCGGAAAGAATATAGGCGCTACTCCAGAACCTTCTTTAGGCACTCACTTTTTTCAGGATCTTATTGAGGCCCAAATCTATCCGCTCGCGATTATCCTGGATGATCCCCAAAGCGTTTTTCAGCCGGCATTTTTCTACCACTCCCCTAACACACTGGCGGATTTGATACCAGCCGATGATACTCTAAAAGAACGGTTGAGAATCATTGAAGTCAATAATTACCGCAAAAATCATTCCCTCAGACTGGTAATGAACGAGGAGCACGGTACCGCAATTGGATACCTCGCTGCCAATCAATCAAAGACAGAATAGAATCTCCTGGAAAATTATCTTTTGCCTACTCATAAGTGCAAATTAATCGTATGATTATGAGACAACTCATTTCCCTTGTTTTTTACTACGCATCACTGAAAGGACTCCTTATCAAAGAGAGCGCTTCCATCGATATCCACATTAATTAATAATTGTTTCACGTGAAACATCCCTTAAGCCCCCATGCATATATTCAATGTGAAACCTTATTCTCTGGTTTTCTTTTGAAACCAATCGGAATTACACAACAAAACCTGCGTGGTAAAATTGATTTAAACATCAATTTTGGAGGTATATTAATGGCAGCAAAAACTGGCACATCTGCAGTAAAAAAGGGACTAGCTCAAATGCTGAAGGGCGGCGTTATCATGGATGTGGTCACGCCTGAACACGCTCGAATCGCGGAAGACGCCGGCGCTTCTGCAGTGATGGCGCTTGAACGTGTACCAGCTGACATCCGTGCGGATGGAGGTGTCGCCCGCATGAGCGATCCCGAGTTGATCCTGAAGATTATGGACACTGTAACTATACCGGTAATGGCAAAGGCTCGGATTGGGCATTTTGTGGAAGCTCAAATTTTAGAGTCATTGGGCGTTGATTATGTTGACGAATCTGAAGTATTAACACCAGCCGATGAAGAGCATCACATCAATAAGCATTCCTTCAAAGTTCCCTTCGTTTGCGGAGCTCGTAATTTAGGGGAAGCACTCCGCAGAATTGGTGAGGGAGCCGCAATGATCCGCACAAAAGGCGAGGCAGGAACAGGGGACGTGGTTGAAGCGGTACGTCACGCTCGCCGCCTGTTTGGAGATATTCGACATCTTTTGACCCTTCCTGAAGAAGAGGTTATGGCGTTTGCCAAAGAAATCGGAGCACCACATAAACTCGTAATGGAAACGAAAAAACTCGGTCGAGTTCCTGTCGTTAATTTTGCAGCGGGCGGAATTGCCACTCCTGCGGACGCCGCATTAATGATGCAATTGGGCGTTGATGGTGTTTTCGTAGGATCTGGCATCTTTAAATCCGGTGATCCGGCAAAACGAGCTGCCGCAATCGTTAAGGCAGTCACTCATTATAAAGACCCGAAAATCTTGGCTGAAATCAGCCGCAATCTCGGTGAACCAATGGTAGGACGCCAGATCGGTAATATTCCCGAAAAAGAATTAATCGCTAACCGCGGTTGGTAAAGTGTGAAGATTGGCGTTTTAGCCCTGCAGGGTGATTTCCTGGAACACCAGAATGTTCTGGAAAGCCTATCGGTAGACTCATCGCAGGTACGCCTTCCAGACGACCTGGGTGGGTTGGAAGGGCTGATCATTCCCGGCGGGGAATCAACTACGATCGGAAAATTAGCAGTTGACTTTAACCTGATGGACCCTCTGCGCTCTTTCGCCATGAATCATGCAGTTTGGGGAACGTGTGCCGGGAGCATATTTCTATCAAAAGACGCCAGGCGATCCCAACCGCTGCTTGGAATTATGGATATCCAGGTAGACCGCAACGCGTTTGGCCGTCAGGTAGATAGCTTTGAAATTGATCTTGAAATACCAGCCCTCGCGAAAGTTGGGAAAACAAATCCGCCATTTCATGCCATATTCATTCGCGCTCCACTTATTGAGAGTGTAGCTGGTGAAGCAGAAGCACTCGCGGAGCTGCCGAACGGGCAAATTGTGGCTGCCAAACAGGGAAAATGGCTAGCCACGTCATTCCACCCAGAATTAGCATGCGACGATAGATTCCACCGTTATTTCTTGGAGATGATACGATAAATATCTCAGCGATCTCGTTATATGATATTGTGACATTGTACCGCTATCGTAAAAAAGTTCTGTGGTTGAACACAGAACTTTTTCTCATGCGCGGATTCCAATATATTCCAAGCAGCATAGGTTTAGAATGTTTGATGTTTCCCATTAATTGGTATACGCGTGTAGTTCGTTCAAGTCCCGTTCACCCAGTTGCAGTCGGGCAGGTAGAAATTGAACATACAGGCGGACGTATTTTATGGGCACTGGACCTTTCCAACCAGGAGAAGATGCTATCTGCCGATCTTCTGGATAACCTGGCCGTGGAAGCTGGATTACGGAGTTTGCATTTTCTCACAGCAGGTGCTTCAAAGAATGAATATTCCTATGAAGTGCTATTCAATGCTGGATACTCACCTTCCTTTTGGCAGAAAATCTGGCAGTATAAAATAGATTTTCAAATTGACGATACACTCGGATTTGTATGGAGAAAAGTTAGACCTTCTGACTTTCTTTCAATTAACTTACTCCAGAATAGACTACTCACTCCTAATGAAAGAACTATCATTCCACCTGCCAATAAGAAGCCACCTGCATTTATTCTGTTTTATGAAGAAACGGTATGCGGTTATGCCTATGTGATGACTTCATCTGATAAAGTAATGATCACGCCAATAATTGATTCTAAAATCCCTTTTACTGGATCAGTTTTAAAATTTCTTGTTCGTAATTTCTTCCACCACATACCTGCATATTACCTGGTTCAGACTTCCAGCCAACGGTGGTTTGAAACAGTTTTAGCTGATCAGATAGCATTGATTCATCCGCGCAACGAAATAATGGTCAAGTACTTAGCGGTGCGTGATAAAAATCTTGTTTCAAATTTCAATCATTCAAGAAGCAATCGGCATACTGATATCGTAACCCCAATTATTAAAACAAATGGTTATGAAGATAATATATAATTGAAACTCCAAATGAAAAATAGACTAAAAGGTGTTCTTAAAGCATGACGCAACATCGTATAACCGATGATCTTCCCAGTTTATTAGCGGTTCTTCCGAAAGATTATACTGAGGCGGTAAAAACCGCGAATCAAGCTGACGATCTGCTTGAGATAGTTGTCGATCTTGGACGAGTGCCAATAGCCCGATTTATTGACCGGGAAGTAATCATCGCAGATCACGAAGCGACACGGTCTGAAATTGATGATATTGTGTCTCGCGTTGGTGAATTTGACGCCGATAATCGAGCGGGGATAGAACGAACATTACATCGTATTTCTGCTATACGCAATAAACACGGGGTGGTTATAGGGTTGACCAGCAGGGTTGGACGCGCGGTTTACGGAACGATAGATATTATTGAAGATCTCGTTATGTCTGGGAAAAGTATTTTATTGTTGGGCCGTCCTGGTATAGGAAAAACAACTATGCTACGGGAGGCCGCACGCATCCTAGCTGAAAAGACCAGGGTAGTGATCGTGGATACTTCTAACGAGATTGGAGGGGACGGAGATGTACCACACCCGGCAGTTGGGCGAGCCCGCCGTATGCAAGTATCACAACCATCCTTACAACATGAAGTAATGATAGAAGCGGTTGAGAATCACAATCCTGAAGTAATTATTATTGATGAGATCGGACGCGAACTGGAAGCCGCTGCAGCGCGGACAATTGCTGAGCGCGGTGTTCAATTGGTTGCAACCGCCCATGGACGAACTCTGGAAAATCTCCTTCTCAATCCAACTTTGTCTGATCTGATCGGCGGGATTGAATCTGTCACGTTATCTGATGAAGAAGCACGCCGACGTGGAACGCAAAAAACTGTTTTAGAGCGCCGCGCACCGCCTACCTTTGACGTGCTTATCGAAATTCAGGAACGCGACCGATTGGTTATCCATCAGGATGTTGCAACCGCAGTAGATACAATGTTGCGAGGATTCAAGCTGGAGCCAGAGATACGGCATAGAGATGCAAAAGGCCAGATCCACATCCAGAAACAGAAACCTCGCAGCTCAAGGCAGCAAGCTGCCTCGCAGGGATTGAAACGGTCATTTCAAAATGGCGCATTTAAGGATAAAGAAAAAGCTAAGCATCAAAGTAATCATTGGTCTTCAAGTTATAAAAATTCCACCTCATCTCCTATCTCCCTCAAGAAAGTATCTATTTTCCCGTATGGTGTCGCGCGAAACCGCCTGGAACAATCCGCGAAACGCTTGGGAGTCCCTACGGAAATCGTTCGAAGTTTAGATCAAGCCGATGTGTTGATTACATTAAAATCATATTATCGCAACAGGCAGAAAACTGTTCTCGACGCTGAGGAGCTGGGGTTGCCTATATTTGTCTTGCGCTCAAATTCAAACTCTCAAATAGAACAAGTGCTGATTGAGTTGTTCAATCTAGCAGAAGTATCCGGGCGCCAGCTTGACCTGGAGCAAATTAACCAACAAACTCTAAATGCGATTGAGGCAGTCCGCAACGGTCAACGATGGATTGACCTGCCACCTGCTTCCGCACGTGTCCGCCGACTGCAGCACGAACTAGTTAGGCAGGCAGAACTTGTCTCCCATTCTTATGGAAAAGAATCCGGCCGGCATGTTAGGGTGTTCCGTGAGTAAGAGTATATTCATTACCTTTGAAGGGCCAGACGGCAGCGGAAAGACATTGCAAATGAAACCAACTGCTGAATTTCTCCGAAAGCAAGGATATAATGTATACCCTGCGCGTGAACCGGGCGGTACCGGCATTAGCGACCAGGTGCGTGACATCTTGATGAGGATGGAAAATACAAGTATGCTGCCGCGCACTGAAACATTACTTTTTTGCGCAGCCCGCGCACAGTTAGTAGAAGAAATCATCCAACCGCATCTCAAGATGGGAGGGATTGTCCTGCTTGACCGATACGCTGATTCTACATTGGCATATCAAGGATACGGTCATAAAAATGATATTGATTTGATAAAAATAGTGCTTGACTTTGCAACGGGCGGATTGACGCCAGATCTTACTTTTCTATTTGACCTGGACCCGGAAATTGGGCTGAAGCGCCGGCAAAAAGGAGGCGGAGAGTGGAATCGCATGGATGCATATCAACTGCAGTACCACAGGCGCGTCCGTCAAGGATACTTATCAATGGCAGGAGAAAACCCCGGTAGGTGGTATATCATTGACGCCAATCAAAACCCAGATGTGGTACAATCAATCATTAAAACATCATTATTATTATATTTATCTAAATTATCTTAATTTTTATCAATCAAGGAAGTGAAAGGTAAACACAATGAAAAAAAAGTTATTCCCAATTCTAATAATTACAGCTATCCTCTTGGCTGCGTGCAGTAAAACAGAAGAGACATCTCTGATTGCAGAACCCATTGCGACCGCTGTGATCACAGGGGAAAATGCCGCTGGCACTGCCAATGAAAACACCACTCCACAGGACGGCCCATTCACAGATGCTGATGAACCCTGTAAACCAATTAACTATTTTGATCTAAAACTAGGCGCCCCTAATCCAGACCTCCCCCCCGTTACGGAAGATGACCTGGTTGTCGGCCCAGATGACGCGTCTGTGACCTTCATTGAATACAGCCAATTGACGTGCCCTGCCTGCGGCAGTTTCGAGCCACGGCTGCTCGAGATACAAGAGCGTTATCCTGATGATGTACGAATAGTGTATCGGCACTTTCCGTTTCAAGACAAGTCTGTAATTACTGCACAGGCATTGGAAGCAGCTGAGCGGCAAGGTAAGTTCAACGAATTTAAGAATTTTATGTTCGATCGTAAAACTAAATATGCTGAAATTCCCGAACATGCCGATCTCCCGGATGACGCGTTCTGGGGCTCAGTTGCGGAGAAGGATTTCGACACATGGCTGGAAAAAAACATCGTTGAATTGGGATTAGAACCAACCCAATTCCTTGAGGATATGTACAGCACCGAGATCGTTGAAAAGGTACAAGCCGCATTAAACTCCGCACAAAATTTAGGCATCAATAGTACACCCACACTATTCATCAATGGGACCGCATGGTCTGAAAAAGAGAGCGGTGTATTTATCTATGATCGGCTGCTCAAGAACCAGGAAAAAGAATACGACACATGCCCGCCAACCGTAACACAGCCCGGCAAGAATTATTCCGCCACTATCAGCACCACAAAAGGCGATATTATTGTTGATCTATTCGCTGACATCGCTCCGTACGCAGTGAACAGTTTTGTGTTCCTCGCGCAGGAAGGCTGGTATGATGATCTTCCATTCATCGCCGCAAATGATTTCGTTTTATCAGGTGATCCATCAGACACTGGTTTCGGCGGAGTTGGGTACGCATATCTGGATGAAATAAGTACTGACCATTCACTCGGTGAAGTTGGTAAACTGGCAACCTTCAGTCTTGGACCTGGTAAAAATGGAAGTGCCTTCTTCATCAACAAAACCAGCCTGGAAAACCAGCAGGGGAGGACTATCTTTGGTGAGGTTGCTGAAGGAATGGATGCGGTGAACACGCTTGAACAGCGAGAAAATATATATGACCCAGTGATCGATCGCATCCTGACGGTGACCATTACCGAAAATTAATGGCGTCTAAAAAAATCAGTATACCCAGCGTACTTTTACTTTTGCTCAGTGCGCTGGGTATTTTAATTGGATTAATAACAGCAGTACTAACTTTAACCAGCGCATACGTTTTTTCTGCAAACAACATCTCCGCGGCTGACGAGATGTCTGTATTATCGACCAGTATATTATCGATTTCTGTCTGCATACTGAATGTGCCTACTTTTATCACCTCAATTAGGAATCTTCAGAGAAAGACTGCCCATCAATCATTACAGCCCCCATTCCATAAAGTAAATTATCTGATCATTGTGTGGTTGCTGATTATTGCTGCCGGATATTTCATCAGCCATAGTAGAAGCAGAATATTCCTTCTTGCGCCATTAACAGTCGCAGCGGTTATTATCCCCGTTTGGTGGTTGATAGAATTTTCACGCAGGGGGCTACCGCGCAGTACAAAATTGCGGGAATGGGGCACTCTCACAATCGGGCTAACGGTTACTCCTATAGTCATCATTATGATTGAGTTGATCCTAATCGTGGTCGCTGTGATTGTCGTAATGATCGGGTTTGGATTTCAGCCAGGTTTGAGCAACCAACTCCTTTCATTTCTTGAGAATATCAACCTATATCAGGGTGGAATCGGGGAACTTGAACAAATCCTGTATGAAATGATGAAACAGCCCCTGATCTCAGCCGCCATCTTCCTGACAATTGGGTTAATCGCTCCCCTCATCGAAGAAATCTTCAAGCCAATGTCAACCTGGTTCCTGCTTAACCGTCCTCTCGAAGAGCACGAGGGTTTTTCATTGGGTTTGATCAGCGGAGGTGCATTTGCGATATTAGAAAGCGCTGGAATGGTGATCCAGATGGATATTCAAGATTGGCTGATAGCAGTAACACTGCGCACTACAACCGGTGTGCTGCATATTGGACTAAGCGGGCTGGTTGGATATGGATTAGCTCGAAGTTGGCATCAGAAACGGTTAGACAGGGGAATCTTATATGTTTTTACAGCCGCCATCCTACACAGTGCCTGGAATTCTCTGGCCCTGCTTTCTGGTTTTTCTTTCTCAGTATTATCTGAAGAACCAGGAGCAGAGATTTTAGGGACCAACAATATCCTTCCTTTGTTTTTTATGATCATTGTATTCGTCAGCATCATTGCAATCACATTAAAGATAAATTCGCGTCTACAGCAGAATCTCAAAGCACCGGTTGAATCATCCCCTTGAATGTTTTTTGCAAATAACTAATCATAAAAACAGGGGTTAAATCAGACGTATAATCAAATCTAATGAAAAAAGGCACCCTGCAGCATATTGTTCGATTTCTAATAAAAACTTTAACTGTTTCTGAATACATTGGCACAGAAAACATTCCGAAGGAGGGGGGCATAATCCTGGCAATCAATCATATGAGCCATTTTGATACGCCTCTGTTGATGGTTAACCCAGTGCGGCCAGATATTACCGCTTTGGTAACCACAAAATACGCGGAAAATTTGTTCGTGGCATGGTTCACAAATACTGCGGGGGGAATTGGATCAACCGGGATATTGCCGATTTTTCAGCCATCCATAAAGCCGCTAAAGCATTAAACGAGGGCCTCGCACTCGGAATTGCCCCAGAAGGCACCCGCTCAAAGAACGGACAATTACAAGCTGGAAAACCCGGCACACTAATGCTCGCAGTAAAAACCGGCGTCCCAATCGTTCCGGTGGGCATCACCGGCACGGAAACCTCTCTACACGATCTGGCACGCCTTCGCCGCCCACGATTGACAGCCCGATTCGGAAAACCCTTCACCATCCCACCCTTTGAACGGGGAAGCAGATCGCAGGATTTAAAAAAATGGACCCGTGAATTGATGCTGCGTATCGCGGCACTACTGCCAGAATCATATCGAGGTGTTTATCGTGACCACGCGTTTAAATAAAGAGCGATAATTCTTATGCCGTTGTTCTGGTTCTGCCTGGCAGCCATTATCGGAATATTCACAGCGTCATTTTTCCAGCTCCCCCTTGTTGTTTGGATCTCAGCCACACTCATATGCCTGGCAGCAGGCATTTTTGAATTCTTCCATTTTAGGAATAGAAATCATCCGCTATTATCACGCCCTATCTTTAGGATACCATTGGCATTGATCCTATGCGCTTTTTTCCTGGGAGGTGCGCGGGTTTCAGAGTGCGTTGCCTGTTTCTGCACCAGATAATCTGCTATGGTATGTTTCCAACACACCTGTGTCAATAACTGGTGTGATTAAATCAGATCCCTATAGAGCCAATAATATTACCTCTGCTGTTATCAAAAGCGAATCAATTGAAATTGAGGGGAAGGAAGTGAAAGTTAAAGGAAATTTATCACTTCTACTTCCGGCCGGGTTTAACATTCGGTATGGAGACCGCCCTACACTGATGGGCTCATTAAAACAAACATTTCCCGCGGATTCACTTCCTGTCACTTTCCGTTTAGCACAGCAGAAATTATTTGTTGGGATGGCGTTCCCGGACATCCATATAATATCCTATGGGAACGGTAATAAGATTATGGATTTCTTATACCGATTGCGTGAACGAGCTCATGCAACAATATACGATCTGATGCCATTTCCAGAATCCTCTATCTTATCAGGGATCTTGTTAGGGATAGAAAGTGGCATTCCCGATTATCTTTGGAATGCGTATCGGGCAAGCGGCACGATCCATATCATTGCTATCTCAGGATTCAATATTACAGTTATTGCTGTTTTTTTCTCTCGTTCTTTCCGCCGATTGTTTGGCTGGAAAGGGTCTCTGACAGCAACAGTTTGCGCAATCGTTTTTTATACACTGCTCGTAGGGGCTGACCTACCAGTAGTTCGCGCAGCGATCATGGGTATAATCGCTTTACCTGCATATCAAATCGGCCGCCGTACTATCGGTATCCATAACCTTACCCTGGCGGGTTTTGGCATGTTAATGGTTAATCCATTTCTGCTCTGGGATATCAGTTTTCAATTATCTTTTCTAGCTACTTTAGCCCTTCTCACACTCGTAAACCCAATTGACAACTGGATCAGGCGGAAATTAGAAGGAAAATTGTCAATTCATTCCATCGACAAAATTATGCCTGTTGCAGCTATCTTTATAACTACTTTTTCAGCTTCATTAATTATTTTCCCGATCCTTTTCAAGATGAATACCGAATTATCTCTAACAAGTCTATTCGCTAATTTTCTCATTGCGCCCCTGCAGCCGCTGATCATGACATTGGGTGGTTTGGCGGTAGTGTTTGGATTGGTTATTCCGCCAATCGGGAAATTCTTAGGGGTATTTGCCTGGCCATTCGTGGCATTTTGTGATCAGATCGCAATCCGCTTGAGTATGAGCGACGCAGCTGTTATCCCGCTTCCTGAATTTGTGTTTTGGATCAGTCTTTCGCTAACCATTATAATTTTACTCTACACTTCATACCACCAGGTTTTTTCGTTCTCAGAACCTCAAATTATCGAGCGCGAACGATGAATTGAACGTTTGTGAAATGCGACAAAGAAACACTATACTATCGTTTGAGGATCTTAGAGGGCTGGTAAAATCACCCATATCAAAAAAGGCTTACAAATGGAATGGCTCACAGACACATTGACCTTCAACACAACAGGTAAAGGGATGTACATGATCACTGTAGATATATCTTCTGTGATTAAACGTTGGAAAATTCAAAGTGGTATGTGTTTTATCTTCCTGCCGCATACAATGCTTCGCTTACACTGTGTGAAAATTATGATCCTGGATCACGGAAAGACGTGGAAAATTATTATGATCATGCCGTTCCAGAAAACCAGCCCTGGTACCAACATACCTTTGAAGGGCCGGATGATTCCCCTTCTCATATCCGCTCCACACTGACTCAATCGAGTATCTCCATCCCCATTGATCGTGGACAATTGAGCCTGGGAACCTGGCAGGGGATCTTTTTATTTGAGCATCGCGCTATTTCTCAACACCGCAATTTATCCATCCATTGTTTGAAAGTAAATTAATTCTTTATTACAGGCGAAGCGTCTTGGCATGGTATTATAAGAATATACTTCACTAACTTCATGCTTCAATATGCTTCATCCCAACAAGAGCATAAGTTAGACAAACCTATCTATCAGAGGTTGAAATGGTAACTGTAACAGACCTTTTAAAAACCAAAAGCACGGATGTGTTCTGGACTACGACATCTGCCACTGTCCGAGAAGTATTACTTTTAATGGCTGAAAAAGATGTTGGCGCGCTGCCTGTATTGGACGGCAAGAAACTCTCTGGTATTTTTTCCGAGCGAGATTTTGCCAG
>CAZBCD010000037.1:0-14021 GCA_964490205.1 uncultured Pelolinea sp.
GGGTGACATTTTCATTGGTGGATTAGGGTGACATATTCACTGGTGAATGACAGGGCATACAATTTGCCAGTTTAAATAATACAAGAGAATCTGGCGGGGAATTCCACCTTATTTGATATATAAAATGTTGGACTTTGGATAAAATCCAAGCCTTACAAGAACTTTGCTGCTAATAAATTCAATAACTAATTTTCAAAGGTGTAACGCATGAACAGTTTTTGCATAGCCTTGTGTACTGTATGGACACAATAGACACTGAAATACGTTATGGACATAAAGAGCAACTGACTCTTAATCAGAAGATTTCTCCTCAGAAAAAATGGTGATGGGTGTGAATCTATCGGCTACCGCGAATGAAAATCAGGAGTGGAGCGCATGCATGGAAATGAGATTATTAGGAGATGAGATTGTTCAGTGCAGAGCTTAGCACTTGAACTGCTTTTGCATATTCATCCAAATCGATATGCTCATCAGGGGTGTGGTCAAGCTCGGAATCACCAGGCCCATAGACAACGGCGGGGCATTTCCAAATTGGTGCAACGAGGTTGATGTCTGCTGTACCTGTCTTATAAACAAATCGGGGTTCGCCGGCGTGTTCTCGGATACTCTTCAGAAAGGCGCGCACGAGCGGGGAGTTCTTTTCACCTTTCCAGGCCGGTATCGGATTATTGGATGGTTGCACCTGATGATCAGCATTGCTAAGAGATGCCAATAATTTGTCCAGTTGGGCAAACCAATCCTGCGGGGTGATCTCGACCGGTAAGCGCACACCGATTTTCATCTTTGCGGTTTGCTCGAAATAATTTGAAGCGGATGAGATATCTGTCAGGGATAGAAGGATTTTGTCAAATAATTTTCTCTTATCTGCGTTGTAATCATCCGCATAGGATGCTATCTGGAGCCATGCTTCAACGGCAGATTCGGCGGCTGTTTTTTTCCCGCTGGCGGTGTGAGACTGCTTGCATTTTATGGTCACTTCTGTCCAAGCGCTGCCTTTGTATCCGAGGGCAATCCTGTCCCAGCGGTTCGGTTCACCAATAATCGTAAAATCGGGCTGATACTGCCCTATGACGAAGTGTGCGCCGTCTGAATCGCGTTCCTCTTCAACCGCGCCAATGACAACAAACTGCCAGCCCTCTCGGGTTCCGACTTGCGCAACCGCATCGATAAAACATGCCAGCGGACCTTTAGCGTCTACCGCTCCGCGGCCGTAGAGCAGGTTGGATTTCTGTTTTATTTCTATTTCTCCGGGGACGGTGTCGATGTGGCTGAGAAGCACAACCTGTTTGGCGCCGCTGCCTAAGATCCCAACTGCGTTACCGGCACCGTCAATGAAAGCCTGATCGTATCCCAGTGTATGCATGCGCTCAACGAGCCAATCGACCGCGTCCCGTTCCTGGCCGGATGGGCTGTAGTGGGAGATCAGTCCGATAAGTGTTGAGTAATCTTTTTTCGCCATTTTTTTAATATGGAATCAAGTAAGTTAATTCCCGTATGAATTGAAAATCATTGTGTTTTTGTGGTCAGCACTTCTGTTAGCATTTCAACTAGATGGTCGATTTGATCATAAGTAATAACAAGCGGCGGAAGGAGGCGGATAACCGTCATACCTGCGCTTAGAACGATGACCTTTCTGTCACGCATCGCTTTCACATACGGCAGAACCTTCTGCTTAATTTCAACGCCGATCATGAGACCCAGTCCGCGCACCTCGCGAATAAGCGGCGAGTCAATTGCCTTAAGTTTCTTGAGCAGGTATTTCCCTTTTGCCTGTGCTTGGCCGGGAAGATCCTCTTCAACGATAACGCTCAACGCCGCGTTCGCGGCGGCGCATGATAAGGGATTACCACCAAATGTTGTTCCATGTACCCCAGGCCTGATATTCTGTACTTTTTGACCAATGAGCACAGCACCCATAGGCACACCACCAGCCAGCGACTTGGCGCAGGTGAGCATGTCAGGCGTGACATCATAGTATTCGATTGCAAACATTTTACCGGTGCGGCCAAAACCGGTTTGGATCTCATCCACGATAAAAAGCGCACCTCGTTCGCCACAAATCCGGCGGACCGCATGAATATAGTCTGCATCAGCAGGATGCACGCCACCTTCGCCCTGGACAACTTCAAGCAGGACTGCGGCCGTCTCGCCCGTTACCGCTTTTTCCAGCGCTTCGATATTATTGAAGGGCACATGACTGAAACCGGGCACGAGCGGTTCAAATCCTTTTCGGTATTTCTTATTGAAAGTAGCGGAGAGCGAGCCATAGGTGCGCCCATGGAAAGCGCGCATGGCGGCGATAATATTCTTGCGGCCGGTCGAGAGTCGCGAGAATTTAATAGTTGCTTCGACTGCTTCTGTTCCTGAATTGCAGAAGAAGACCCTATCGAGGCCGTCAACGAGGGATGTTATTTTTTGCATGAGAAGCGCGCGCTGGTCATTGGGGTAGGATTCAAAAAGCGTGATCAGCCTGGCAGACTGCTCACCCAGGGCTTCGACGATTTTTGGGTGAGCGTGACCGAGATTGGCAACCCCATGCCCAGCAGAGCAGTCCAGGTATTCAGCGCCATCAGCGGTAAAGAGCGAGGCGCCCTTACCGCGGACAAACACCAGCGGCTGCTTGATGTAAGTACCGGCCGTATATTTATTTTCTATCTCAAATATCTTATTTGCGTTCATGCTATCATTGTACCCTTCCCTGCCAGGGCATTAATTAATGGGTTTTGGACCCTTCCATCTGCAATAATTACGCGGTGAACACCGCCCTTAAGCGCTTCCTCTGCGCCAAGGATTTTTTTCTTCATGCGCCCCTGGGCAGCATCAAAGGCGCCCTTAAGATTATTCTTAGATATTTTCGGAATGAGGGTGGATTCATCCGGAAAGTCTGCAAGTAAACCGGGAACGGCAGTGAGGAGAACGAGCGTATCGGCGTTCAAAGAGGCCGCGACCATCGCTGCCGCGCGATCGCCATCAACATTTAGAGCCTCACCTTTCATGCTGACCGCAACCGGCGCAATAACGGGAAGAAGCCCAGAGCTAAGAAGTAATAAAAGGAGTTCGCGGTTGGCGGAAATGATCTTCCCGGTGTAATCATCATGGAAAACGAAGCGTCTGCCGTTCTCGACACTTTGAACGGTTTCCTTGCGCTGTGCCAGCAGAAGACGGCCATCCAAACCAGATAAACCAAACGCGTTGACACCTAGCATCTGAAGCTGCTCTGTAAGCAGCGAATTGACCTTGCCGTTGACTGCCATCAAGAACACTTCGAGCGTATCCCGATTGGTATAGCGGGATGTGTAGCCAGAGGGGGAGGTGATCATCTTAGGGGGACGACCAAGCGCTTTACCGAGGTCGGTCGCTTCTGATGAGCCGCCATGCACAAGGACAAGCTTTTTCCCCTGGGCCAGTATTTCAACCACGTCATAACAGATCGCGGAAAAATCAACCCCTTCTGTGCCACCCAGTTTTATTACGATAATTGGTTCATCCATAATTTCTCTTAATAATATTTGGTATCCGCAAAGGAAGAGAAGATCAAATGGGGTGTAATCCCATAAATTCCAACCCAAGGGTTTCATCCCAACCCATCATCAAGTTCATGCACTGCACCGCGGAGCCGGCAGCGCCTTTCATGAGGTTATCAATAGCGCAAATTGATACCAGGCGCCCGGTGGATTCATCCAGATCAAATCCGAGATCGGCAAAATTAGAGCCGGCGAGAATTTTCGGCTCGGGTACACGGTAGATACCGCGTTTTTCCTTTACGATTCGGATGAAGGGATTTTCATGAGCGATCGAGCGGTATGCCTTCCAGACGTCCTTCTTGGCTGTGCCATCAACCACTTTCACATGGGCCGTTGCCAAAACACCGCGAACCAATCCGACTGCTGTTAACGTGAGAGAGACATCCTCGACGCCCATTGTCTGGAGTACTTCGGCTGTGTGGCGGTGGCCAAAGGTGGAAAATGTGCGGACCACATTTGACCGTTCAGCATGGAGAGAGCCCGCGTTGCCCAACGCGCCAGATTCAGACGAGCCAACTTTTATTTCGATAAGAATCGGAGAAGAAGGGTCTATCAAGCCTGAATTTACCAAAGGGAGTAGGGCTAGATTGCTGGCGGTCGCATTGCAACCTACACCACTGACATAATTCGCACTCCTAATCTCTTCGCGATGGAGTTCGGGGAGGCCATATATAAACTTTGGAAGCCAATCAGGCGCCGAATGCACTTGGCCATACCAGGTTTGGTAATCATCTGCGCTTCGCAAGCGAAAATCAGCGGAAAGGTCAACAATCTTTTCAGCGAGCTGTGCATAATCCTCAATCTTTTGTTGCGTCTGGCCATGAGGCAGAGCGAGGAAGAGAAAATCGACTGGCTCAACCGCATCTGGATCAGAGAACTTGAGCTGTGTTTGGTTCTTGAGGTTTGGGTGCACCTGGTAGACATACCTACCGAGATTGGACCTTGAGGTGACCTGGTCTATCTGAACGTTCGGATGGGCCAATAAGAGCCGCAGCAGCTCCCCGCCAGCGTATCCTGAACCTCCAATAATTGAAACATTTATCATGGACACTCCGATTCTTAGAATCTCTTACTCGTCTTTATCGGTTCGAATTCTTCCCGGATTGAAGTGCAAAGGGAATTGTGGATCTATTCTCCCCAATCTTCCTCTTCCATCGGGGCAAGCTCGATGGTCGGTGGATCTAACGAGGTGACTTCAAGATCGACTCCACAATCTGAGCAAACGAGAATCTCACCTACCATTGTTCCTTCTTCGAGCATGATCTCAGCATCGCATTCAGGGCAATTTATATTTGACATGTTGTTCTCCTTGTTTATAGAGTTAATTATTATTTTCTTTTTATCGCAGCTGAAAGGACATAATCAATCATTTTCTTTGGAATATCCACACCGGTCGTCTTAATGCTATTACGAAATTCCATTGTATGATTGATCTCGTTTACGGTAAGACCACTCTCCGTTTCGAAAAGATCAAGTGCGAGCAACCCTTCACCAACCACCTGCGCCGTATGACGGCATAAGTCCTCAATATCAGGTGTTAAAGGGCATTTTGTTGCGATACCACCTCGAGCGGTATTGGTGATCCAGCTTTCAGACGAGCGGTAGATTGCACAGATGGGTTCTTCTCCTGTGATAAAAGCGCGAATGTCACGGCCAGGTTTTTGGATATATTCCTGCACGTAAAAAACTTGGTGGTTTACTCCGAGCGCAGATTTGTGCTCAATGATGGACTGGGCTGCGGCGTAGTTATCCACTTTGACAAGCAGACGGCCCCAGGAACCGACAACCGGTTTGAGGACACAGGGGTAGCCGAGTTCTTCGACAGCTTTCAGCGCTGCGTCCTGATCAAAGGCCATTAATACACGGGGCGTGGGAATTCCATGCTGGATGAGCATCTGGCTGGTGACATATTTGTCTCCGCATCTTTCAGCCACAAGAGTTGAGTTGACCACCGGTATTCCGTTCGCTTCGAAAATGCGCGAAATATAGAGCCCGCGTGAATAGGAAATTGAGCGCATAAATAAGATATCGACCTTAGCGGGTTTTTGTGAGATATCAAAATAGTCATCTCCGTCTGGAATACGGATAATTTTAACCTCAGGCCGGCTTTCTAATTCTTTTATCAACCACTTTTCTTCTTTGCGTAGACGTGTATATAAAAATCCAACTTTGACCATTAATTCACCTGATATTTATAAAAATTGTCCAATCATTTACTAAATAATGTATTGTAAACCGAAAATAATAACATCTTAGAATCTGTAAAGGATTTCCTCAATCACATCATCAGTAGAAAGTGCACCCCCCAGATCCTGGGTTACCTGGCCATCAGTGATACAGCCCGATATGATATTGTCTAATTTTACAGATTGTTCCAATTCACCGAGGTAGTCCAACATCATAACGACCGCGTTTATGGTCGCGAGCGGATTCGCCTGCCCGGTTCCCACCAAGGCCGGGGCGCTCCCGTGGACAGGCTCAAAAACTGCTGTCTTGGAACCGATGTTGCCGGAAGCCGACAGACCAAGGCCGCCAACAAGCATGGAGGCTTCATCGCTGAGGATATCGCCAAAGAGGTTGGTTGTGACGATGATCTCAAACTGCTCGGGCGCGCGGACAAGCTCCATCGCGCAGGTGTCAACCAGCATCTCATTCATGGATATATTGGGATATTCCTGGGCAATTTCAAGCGCCACCGAACGGAATAGCCCGCACGTTTGCCGCAGGACATTGGCTTTGTGAATAAGGTGGATGGACCCGCGGTTCAATTGACCGGCCATTTCAAAGGCCTTCCGGATAATCTGTTCTGAACCCTTTCTTGTTATCACTCTCTCTGTTATTGCTCGATCACCGTTTTCCTCCAGGCGTTCTGACCCGGCATATAAACCCTCGGTGTTCTCACGGACAATGAGCAAATCGATATCCGGGCGGGACAATGGATGGGGAATTGAGCGGATGGGACGCAGGTTTGCAAACAGCTGTAAATATTGGCGCATGCGCACAACCGGTGAGAAATACCCTGGAATGTTGGGCGGTGTGGTAACCGCGCAGAACAAAGACGCGGAAGCGCCGCGGATTTTTCGCAGGGTTTCATCCGGGAGGGGAGTGCCGAGTTTTTCGTAAGCGCCAAAGCCAATATCCGCATAAGTAAACTCGAATTGCAGCGGCAAGGCGCGCAATACCCGCTCAGCGGCCTGAATCATTTCCGGACCAATGCCGTCACCCGGCATTAAACATATTTGAAGCATCAATTCTCCTTATTTACACAAAACTTTTTGCACTGGTAAAACTCCCTGTCAGGCCATCAAATCCTGGATGTCGTGATCCTTGAGGAAGCTGATGATCCCGCCGGCTTCCACGATCCTCAGCAGAAATTCAGGGAGCGCGTTGGCCTGGTAGGTCTGACCTTTGGTGAGGTTGTTGATCACCCCGGTGGCGATATCCACATCGACATCATCACCTTCATCGATATTTTCCACCGCTTCGGGGCATTCAAATATCGGGAGCCCGATATTGATCGCATTGCGATAGAAGATGCGTGCATAGGAGGGTGCGATGATGCACTTTACTTGCGATCCCTTGATAGCTATGGGGGCATGTTCGCGGGAAGAGCCGCAGCCAAAATTATGCCCGCCGATAACGACATCCCCGGGTTTAACGTTCTTTGCATAATCCGGCTTGATCTCACAAAATACATTCTTCGCCAATTCGAGGGGGTCGATGGTGATATTAAAACGACCGGGAATAATCTCATCCGTATTTAAGTTCTCGCCAAATTTCCAGGCTGTACCCATTATGATCTCCTTTGACTAATCCACGTAAATGCGTGGATCTGTTATTTTTCCAGTTAATGCGCTAACCGCTGCCGTCAGAGGGCTCCCCAGATAGATCTCCGCTTCGGGGCTACCCATACGGCCGATGAAGTTGCGGTTCATGGTTGTCAACGCCCGCTCACCTGAGGCGAGGATACCGCCATGGCGGCCGATGCATGCGCCGCAGCCAGCGCCAGTGACGACACAACCGGCGTCCAATAAGATCTCAACCAGTCCATTTCTCAGCATTTTTGCATGAATGATGTTGCTGGCCGGGGTGACGATAACACGGATATTGGGGTTCACTCTCTTTCCTTTGAGTGTGTTCGCAACAATTTCAATGTCTTCGTAGCGTGCATTGGTGCAGGTGCCGAAATAAATCTCGTTTAATTCCAAACCTTCAATCTGTTCGATGGTTTTGACATTATCCACCGTAGGGTGGCAGGCAATCTGAGGGCCGAAGGTAGAGACATCAATTTCCAGGATGCGCTCATATTCCGGATTGCTGGGCTGCAATGTTTCAAATGGCCCCTTAGCACGGGTTTCACTCTGCAGGTAATCGATGGTCACCTGATCGGCGGCGATGAGGCCGCACTTAGCGCCAATCTCTGTAGACATGTTGGAAAAAATAATCCGCTCATGCATTGGGAGATTGTTAATATATTCGCCACCAAATTCAACTGATCGATATGTCGCACCATCCATTCCGAGCTGACCGGCGATGTAGAGCATGACATCCTTGGCGGAAACACTGGACTGGGTCGCGCCAGATAATTCAATGCGGATGGTTTGAGGTATCTTGAACCAGCATTTACCGGTCACCCAACCTACACCAATCTCTGTTGACCCAAGACCTGTCCCAAACGCCCCCAAGGCGCCATAGGTATTGGAGTGTGAGTCCGCACCGATCACGATCGCACCGGGGGTGATAAACCCTTCTTCAATCATGACTTGATGGCAAACTCCCTGGCGGTAAAGTTGCGGCAGATTATGTTCTTTGACGAAATGGAGAATCATCTTATGGTTCTCAGCCGCAAGAACATTGGGGGCAGGGTAGGCGTGGTCAAAATGCAGGACGATCTTACCCTTATCTGCGATTTGCTTGCCCATATTCCAAAATGCTTCAATAGCCAGCGGAGTGGTATTGTCATGGCTCATGATGTAATCCACATCCACAAGGTGGATTTCGCCAGCATGCACCTGCCTGCTTATCTTTCGGGAAAAGATCTCTTCTACCAAAGTACCCATTGAAATTCTCTCTTTCTAATGTTCATTTCCGTTGTATTTTTTTAACACGATACGCGTCTCGGTGCGTTTTACCCCTTTCTGGGAGCGAATTTCCTCGATGAGGTTATTGAGAGCGACAACATCTGCTACGTTGATCAGCGCGCTGATGTCAAAATCTCCGGTGATCTCGTACACGCGGCTGACTTTTTCGAATCCACGCAGCCGGCGAACAACCATGGATGTGTAGACATGAGATTCGACCTCGACCATGATCAACGCGTTGATGTCGTGGGGAAAAACGTCGATCTCTCGCCTGGTGACCTGTTCGGCGATCTCGATGATGTCGGTATCAAATAGGCGTTTTCGCTTGTCGCCAAGGTTCTTGATCTGTGAGACGATGCTGACCAATTCCACTTCGCTCACTTCAACGCCATACTCGTCAAGGCGCGCACGAACGGCGCTCTTACCGGTGTATTTGTCAATTACGATCTTGCGTTCACGCCCCAACATGGAAGGATCAAAGGGCTCATAGGTACGCGGATTCTTGATGATACCGTTGGTGTGAATGCCGCTTTTATGGGTGAAGGCGTTTTCCCCGGTAATGGGCTTGTTGGGGGCGAGGAAGAAGCCGGAGATCCGCTCAATGTATTGGGAAAGCTCCATGAGGGGCTTGACGCTGTATTTTTCCACCCCTTCGAGGTTGTTTAACACGAGGATGAGTTCTGCCAGGTCAGGGATACCGGTGCGTTCGCCGAGACCGTTGACCGTTGTGTGGATGCAATCCGCACCCGCCCTGAAGCCTTCCATCGCGTTGGCGAGCGCCAAACCGTAGTCATCATGACAGTGGAGGTCAATCTTGCAGGGGAGGAGCTGCTTACGGAGGTTGTGGATGCGTTCATATATGACATTTGGGCTCATGATGCCTAAGGTGTCCGCGAAACTGATCCGATCCGCGCCCGCTTCAATTGCGGCGTTGCAGACCGCAACAAGGTATTCGAAATCCGTGCGAGAAGCGTCTTCAGGTGTAAAGCGCACTTTTAAGTCCAAATCACGCGCGTACTTAATATGGTCGGTGATGATGGACAGGGCTTCATTCTGGGTTTTTCGCAGCTTTGTATCGAGATGGATCTTTGACGTGGCAAAGAAGATGGCTACCCGGTCAACACCCGTGGCTTTGACATTATCTATAGCGGCACGTGAAGCGATTGAGTGGGCAATTACCTCTGCTTTCAGCCCATCGGAGGCAATGGTTTTGACGGCTGCTGCCACATTCGGGGATACACCTGGATCACCCGCTTCGATCATATCCACACCTACGCCATCGAGCATGCGCGCGATCTTCACCTTCTCCTCGATGGTGAAGTTGACAAAGGGTGTCTGTTCTCCTTCTCTCAGTGTTGAATCCAATATTTCAATCATATTATTCCTTTCCAGAAGCTAAATCTTTTTGGGAAAATAAAGAAAATACCCCTCGGTGTTGAGGGGTATTTATTTTGGTAAGAATTTAGATGAGCTTCTTTGAAGTTTTACTTCAACCTTATTCTGCTTTCCTTATTAACCAAAACATGCCCAATCTCGACAACCGAGGTTGATGAGTTGGGCTCATGTTTAGCTTTGGCCTCAAAGTACATGAATTTCTGGGTCGATAACATTAAGCATAAAAATACTATAAAAACAGTAGATGTCAAGGGTTGGTTTTTGGAGTTTAAAAGATAAACTCTACATATTTTAAGGATTAATGGGCTTATTTGAGGAAGATAAGACGCGTGACATGGGCAAGGAGACAATGCAGTACAGATTCATTTTATTCAACCTGGCAAACCTGCTCAAAACGGGTTTGTTGAACGCTTCAATCGGCACCTATCGAGAAGATGTATTAGACGTGTATTTGTTCAATTCATTAGATGAAGCCAGGAGGATCACATATGAGTGGTTGGAAGAATACAATTCCATTCGTCCTCACGCTTCATTAGGGAACAAAACTCCCAATGAATTTTCTTCTAATCTCGAAAGTGTCTACTTATGAAAGGCACAAAAATTGGGGGCTTGACAGCTTGACATGTAGACTTTTAGACACTATAGACATAATAGAGTGATTAGAAGATAACTCTTTTATTCTTTATACTAGTAGGTTGCTTTTTACTTCATTTCTTCAGTTTTTGAATTAGAAACGCGAAATCCTGATCGATATACTTGTGTTCAACTTTCTTGACATCGAATTTTAACATTTTGAATGTTATTTGGAAGAAAAACCCTAACCCTAATGACATGATCAGCGTCCCCCATCCCACGGATCCACCCAGGAAATATCCGATAATCAATGCAGTGACTTCTATCAAACCCCTGACCAATCCTACGGGTTTACTTGCGCGTTTGGTCAATGCGATCATCAAACCATCCCGGGGGCCAGCTCCTACCCGGGCATTCAAATAGAAATATGCTGCCAGACTGATCGTAAACATACCGATGAACATCATCAGGTAGCTCAGGTAAGTGTTTTCGAAAACTGGAATAAGGTTGACATTTGTTATTAAATCAATAAACGTACCGATAAAGATGACGTTTCCGATAGTTCCCCAACCGATTCTCTCACCGAGAATGAAATCTAAAATAACGATCACTGCTCCCACGATATTTACTGCGATTCCGAAGGTGATATTCAACTGGGAAGATAGTCCTTGATGGAAGACACCCCACGGCCCGAGTCCCTGCTGAGCGTTTATGGTCATTACAATGCCAAGCGCGTATAAGAAATACCCGATTATTAATCTTGGAGTTTTTAATAGAATATTCTTCATAGTCTGGTTCCTTCTTGGCATTCATGCTGCATATCGGAAAAAATAGGATAGGGATTTATAACCAAGAAAGATAAATTGGTCAACTATTTATCTAAATTCCTACCCGGCATGTTTGTTAAATTAATTGTTTTCGAGAAGGTGTGCAGGACAAAAAATCATTACTCGCATAACCTGACCCTTAATCAGATCCTTATGGCCACCACTGGTGAACTGAATCTAAAACTCCTACTAGGATTTCGCTTGTTGCTGGTTCGATTTCCTGTCGAGGGTATTTATTACAGGGATCAGGGAGTGCCACTCATAGAATCAAGCAGTTGATTGATCATCCTCACGCCCCCTGAAGTTACAGCCAGGGCAAGTTTACTCCCATAGCTTTGTCTGGCACGGCGCGGGTAGCGCCTGTGCAGGTATTCCGGGATGCCGGGCATGTTGAGTTCGATGGTCTCAGGCGCGCTTCTCATATCCACAAATTTGGGGTAATAGTGAAGCATCATCGAGGTTTCCCACTCGGCTGCATGGTCGCCTGCAAAAGGCCAGGTCTTTTCAATATCATCCAATTCCTGGATTTCATCTTCTGTGAAATCGAATGCAGAAAGCATCACCATTTCAATTTTCTTTGATCTGGATATGGCAGAATTGATTGCTTCCCAATGATCGGATTCACCATGCCCGGTAAATAGCACCGCTTTTTTAAATCCCATCTTGGCATAGCCCTGACCTAAGTCAACGAGTAAAGCCGTTAAAGTTTCACCTTTAATCGTATCTACTGTGCCAAAGTATCCTTTTTCGGGTTTCAGGTTTCTAGTGACGCCGAAAGAAACGAGAGGTGCAACAACGCAGCCTGTCTGCGCGGAAATATCATCGCAGGTAGCCTGGCTGAGCAGGCTGTCCACACCCAAAGGCAGATGATCCGCGTGCCACTCCGTCGTGCCAATTGGTATCATGATAAGCGGTTTCTTCAAAGCGATTTTCTTTAATTCATGCGGCTTTAATTCTGCGAGATGGACTGGTTTCATCGTAATTAATTCCTTTTATCAATTTTTTATTTCATTATAGCGAAACCCCGGTTATTAAAGAAGGCTGCCAGATATGCAATTTATATTACAATGGATTCTTTGTGTGAATCGGAGGAAGGTTATTTCATGCAAGCCTCAAACATTCGGAAAAACTGGAAACGGTTTTTTATTCCATTCTGGGTCAGCCAGATGTTTTCGATCATGGGAAGCTCGCTGGTACAGTTTACGCTGGTGTGGTGGCTGGTACGCGAGACGGGTTCGGCGACGGTTCTTGCGACAGCATCAATGTTCGCGTTGATCCCTGAAATTGTGGTGCAGCCTTTTGCTGGCGCGATTGTGGATCGGGTAAATCGCAAGATGGTTATCATCACTGCGGACGCTATCATAGCATTGGCTACGATGGGTTTAGGTATGTTGTTTTATTTGGGCCGCGTGGAAGTGTGGCTCATTTATGGGATCATGCTGCTTCGGGCAATCGGGGGTGCATTTCACTACCCAGCTGAGCAGGCATCCGTGGCACTGATGGTTCCGAAGGAGCACCTGGCGCGCATTGCGGGACTCAACCAAGCATCGCGCGGAATAATCAATATCATCTCCGCTCCGATGGGCGCGCTGGTATTGGAACTATTAGATGTGGAAGGTTCTTTGTTGATCGATGTGGTCACGGCTGCCATCGCGATTGGGATTGTTGCTTTTACCTTTATCCCTGAACAACAGGAATTGGCAAAGCAAGGAAAAAGTTGGGTTGGTACGGTGATGCAGGACATGCGGGATGGATTCTTATACTTGGTCAACTGGAAGGGGTTGATGGTGCTAACCGGAATGGCTTTAATTTTCAAGGTGGCCCTTACACCGGCCTTTTCTCTGATTCCTCTGTTGGTGTATGAGCACCTGAATGGGAACGCAGCACAATATAGCCTGGTGGAAGTGGTCGCGGGGGTAGGCATCATTTTAGGCGGGCTGGTGCTGGGCGTGTGGGGTGGTTTCAAGAAGAATGTTTACACTATGTTCCTGGGTGGGATGGGTGTGGGACTGGGTATTTTTCTAATTGGTTTAATTCCTGAAGGAAAAATTTACTGGGTCTTACCACCCATTTTCTTGGTAGGGTTCATGATCCCGATTATAGATGGACCGATCATCGCGATCCTGCAGGCCAAAATTGATAACGAATATCAAGGAAGGGTGATGACGTTATTCGGAAGCATAATCAACCTATCCGGACCGATTGGATTAGCCGCTGCCGGGCCGATATCGGACACGTTCGGTATCCAGATCTGGTTCATAACAGCGGGTGTGCTGATATTCGTGAGTATGGTGTTTGGATTGTTCAATAAACCTCTGATGAATATGGACCGGGGACCGGATCAGTCCGCACAAGGTACGAGTCTGTGAGAAATTTATGCCCTTCTCTTTTTATGGAGAATATTGTTCAGCCCATCTTCTTGATTAGAAAATTGATGAAATAGGACAATCCAGCCACGAGGTAAATAGTGGCGCCTGAGGTGAGGTTGGGGAAGTAGGAAAGTAAGATCATGTTTTTTATAGTGCATATGCTTTCTAAATATTGGGGACATTTCCAAATCAATTATTGAGCTGTCATTCACCAGTGAATATGTCACCCTAATCCACCAATGAAAATGTCAC